>DASPOW010000392.1:0-11182 GCA_035625855.1 Candidatus Methylomirabilota bacterium
ACGAAATGGGGAACCGAAGAGATAGGTCTGCTGGACTACAAAAACACGCTCAGGCGCTTTCTTCCCACTTCCAGTTCGCAAATTGTTCCCGCAATGCAGTCTTCTTGAATTTCCCCACCGAGGTCCGCGGAATTGCCTCCACGAACACGAACGCGTCCGGAATCTGCCACTTCGCGAACGAGCGGCCGAGAAAATCCCGCAGCTCGTTGTCCGTGGCTTTCGCTCCGTCCCGCAGCACGACCACGGCCAGCGGCCGTTCCTGCCATTTCGGGTGCGGGATTCCCACCACCGCTGCCTCTTTCACCGCCGGGTGGCCCATCAAGTTGTTCTCCAGGTCCACCGAACTGATCCATTCACCGCCGGACTTCACCAGGTCCTTGGCGCGGTCCACAATCTTCACGATCCCCTCGGAATCGATTGCCGCCATGTCGCCCGTTTTGAACCAGCCGTCCGCCTCCCAGCGGTGTGCCGTCTCCGGCGCCTCGTAGTAGCTCCCGGCGACCCACGGCCCGCGAATTTCCAGTTCCCCCACGGTCTTCCCGTCCCACGGCGCTTCTCCGTCGGGACGCATCACGCGCAGCTCCACGAACGGCGCCGGCCAGCCCTGCTTCGCGCGCGCTTCGTACTGCTGCTCTTCGGGCCAGTCGTGCATCGCCGCCTTCAGCCGGCCGCATGTCGCCAGCGGCGTCGTCTCCGTCATTCCCCACAGGTGCATGATGTGCAGCCCGAACTTGTCCAGCCGCCGGATCAACTCCAGCGGCGGCGCTGTCCCTCCACAGGCGATGCGGATCGGCCCGGCGAACTTCCACCGGCCCGGCTGCTTTTCCAGCGCCTCCAGCACGCCGATCCATACCGTCGGCACTCCGCAGGCCAGCGTCACCCGCTCCTGGGAAAGCAGTTCGAGCAGGCTCTCCGCCTCCAGGTTCGGCCCGGGAAGCACCAGCCGGGGGCCCAGCATCACGCAGGTGTACGGCAGGCCCCAGGCGTTGGCGTGGAACATCGGCGCCACCGCCAGCACCGTGTCGTTGTGCCCGATGCCGAAGGTGTCCACCAGCCCCTCCGCAAGAGAATGCAGCACGAGCG
This sequence comes from Candidatus Methylomirabilota bacterium, assembly GCA_035625855.1. Lineage (GTDB taxonomy): Bacteria > Acidobacteriota > Terriglobia > Acidiferrales > UBA7541 > Acidiferrum. Next base: position 1,084 of record DASPOW010000392.1, read on the forward strand.
CGCGGTGGGAATAAACCACTCCCTTGGAATTTCCCGTCGTGCCGGACGTGTAACACATCGCCGCGCCCTGGTTCTCCTCGATTTCCGGATAGCGAAAGTCGTCGTCGCCGCTGGCCAGAAGCTCCTCGTAGCTCTCCGCACCGGGTGGAAGGCTGCCGCATCCGTAGGGAACCACGAACACCCGCTCGAACGCGTGCTCCCCGCGGAACTTCTCGTAATGCGGCAACAGCACGTCGTCAATCAGCAGGAACCGGTCGCGCGCGTGCCTCGCAATCGCCCCTATCTCCTGCGGATGCAGCCGGAGATTCAACGTGTGCAGGATACCCCCGGCGCAGGGCACGCCGAGAAACGCTTCCAGGTGTACGGAGTGGTTCCACATCATGGAGGCGACCCGGTCTCCCGTTCGCAAACCCAGCCTGGTCAGCGCCGAGGCCAGCCGCCGCGCCCGGCGGTAGAGGTCGGCGAACTTGGTCCGTGCAATGGACTTGTCTGGACGGCGGGACACGATCTCCACGCTCGGGAAAATCTTCCCGCCCCGCTCCAGGATAGCCGGCAGGGTCAGCGGAAAATCCATCATGGTTCCGCGCATGGCCGCCTCACAACACAATGAATGTGCCGCGCATCCTATCACTGGTTGAGGTGCAGCCGGACGTGCCGGTAAGGGTTCGCGGGTCCGCTCTTCGCGTTGCCGCCAGTGCCACCGGCGCGTCTTTCCAGTTGCCAACAACGTTATTTTTCGAGACCATTCAATTGACCGCTGAAGTACAGTCTCGCGCCCGCGGTGGCCTGGCTCCCCGGACTGCCCGCGACCGAACTCGGATTCTTCAGTGTGGCTCGGCTCGCAAGTCGTTTTGGGCACAGGGCAGAAGGAGTGGCAGGTGAAGAAGCTTTACGTGGGGAATCTTCCCTTCTCCGCTACGGAAGATCAGCTCCAGGAGTGGTTAGGGCAGGCAGGTTGCAATCCCTCGGCGATCAATCTCATTCGCGACCGTTTTACGGGGCAGTCCCGCGGATTTGCCTTCGTGGAGATTGCCAATGATGAGGAAGCCGATCGCGCGATTCAGTCCCTGAACGGCCAGAACTTCGGCGGCCGGAATCTGGTCGTCAACGAGGCTCGCCCCCAGACCGAGCGCGGCGGCGGAGGCGGCGGCCGGGGCTTCGGCGGCGGGGGACGAGGCGGAGGCGGCGGTCGTGGCCGCGGCGGTGACCGTGGCGACAGAGGCGACCGCGGCAACCGCTGGTAGCGGAACCTCCCAGGTTCTGCGCGTCCACTTTCTTCCCTGTGTGAGTGCGCCGGCTACTTTTCTGTTTGCGCCGTCGTTTTCCGCGTCGGGGCAACGCCGGTCACTTTTCCCTGCTCGTACCGGTAGCGCTCCACGGTCATCGTTTTCAGCGCGCGCCCTTCCATTTCCGCGAGGTCCAGCAGTGACTCCGCGGCGTCCAGCTCTTCGACGCTGGCGAAGAGCGCCGGCGCCTTCGGCTGAAACACCGGGCAGCAATCGTGAAACGGTTCTGCCGAGATATCGTGCGTGCCGATCTTTCGCGCCAGCGCCAGGATTTCCAGTTTGTCGTCCCCCACAAGCGGCCGGTAGATAGGCAGCCGGCTCGCCGCTCCGACTGCGGCCATGTTCTGCAGCGTCTGCGAAGCCACCTGGCCGAGGCTGTCTCCGGTCACGATTCCGTTGGAACGCTCGTGGCGCGCGATGCGCCCCGCGATGCGCAGCATCAGTCGCCGGTAGAGCAGGATGCGCAGCCGCTCCGGCGCGGCGTGCACGACCTCGCGCTGCGCGGCCTCGAATGGCACGAGGTACAGCTTCGCCGCGTGCTGCCACACCGCCAGCCGCTTCACCAGTTCGCGCGCCACGTGTGCGGAAGACTCGCCCGGCCGCGCTCCGCCTCCCCAGAAATGCACGAAATGCACGTTTGCGCCGCGCCGCATCATCTTGAACGCAGCCACCGCCGAGTCGAACCCGCCCGAAAGCAGGCACGTCAGCCGTCCCGCCGTCCCCGTAGGAAGCCCGCCTGCACCCGGAATCCGCCGCGCATACAGCAGGACAGGCCCGGGCGTCACTTCGATGCGGCACGTCAGTTCGGGATTGCGCAGATCCACGCGCGCCGGGCGTCCCGCGGCGAGCAACTGGTCGTGAAGATACCCGCCCACCTCGCGCTCGATCTTCATCGCGTTCATGGGAAACCGCTTGTCGCTCCGCCGGGCACGCACCGCGAATGTCGTGAAGGTTTCCCCCCGCGTTTCTTCCCACGCGGCCTCCTGCAGCGTGGCCAGTTTCTGGTTCGGTGCGCCCTCGCCCTTCCACTCGACGGCCCGCGCCACGCTGAAGTTCGCAATGCCGAAAACGCGCTGCAGTCGCTCCAGCGCTTCCGGGAGCTGCGCGGCATCCGCCAGGTCGATGAGGTAGCGGTCGCCCGGCTCCGTAATCCGCGCCACCCGCAGGCCCTCGAGCGCCCGCTTTAGCGCCAGGCGCATCTTGCTCAGGAAGAAATCGCGGTTCCCGCCCTTCAGCCAGAGCTCGTGATAGTGCACGACGATGTGCGCGGCGGGCATGTATTTCTGCTGGGTGCTCCGGTTTCGGCAGTATACCAGCCGCGGATTGCCTCGTGCCGGTCGCACCTGCCTCGCCGGCCCGCATAGCAAGTCCTATTACTAACTAGAACGACCGCTCCAGTGCCAAGCAACTCCTTCTCCCGTAACGTGTTTGAAACATTAGGCAAGGAAAATGCCTTGCCTGTCCTTTGCTGGGTATAAGGTTGGGTGCCGTGCCAGTATCTCCACAACTCGGAGAAGCGCAGGAGCAGGAAACAGTGAACGCTCCAGCCGGTTCCTGCATCCAATCCGGCAGCGTACCGGAACGGGTCAGCATGACCACTTGGCAAAAACGCGATTGGCGGCAGTATTTTGAGATCGCTCGTCGGCCCTGGCGCCGCCTGCGGCCGCCCCGGCCTGTCTACCCGACCGGCTTCAATCGCATCCTGCCCGCGGCGGGGTTCAGCCTTTCCGAACTGGATGACGCCGGCATCAATCTCGACCAAGCCGAGCAGCTCGGTTTGCCCGTGGACGCCGGCCGCATCGGCGCTTACGGTCCCAACGTCTCCGCCCTACGCGGATTCGTGGTTGCCTCTCGCCCACGCTAGTGGCGCGCCAGGACTCCCTTTTGCTTGGACTCGCGGCCCCGTTTGCGTTGTGGTGCGCCGTTCTGGCCGTCGCTGTCGCGGGCCAGCAGCCTGCGCCTCCCGAACGCCCTTCGCAGCGCGGCGAGGTAATTCCCGCCGTGCGCTGCGCCGCCCAGCCCGACCAGAGCTACGCCCTCTATCTCCCGATGAACTATACGGCGGACCGCCGCTGGCCCATCGTCTACGTCTTTGAACCTTTCGCCCGCGGCGCTGTTCCCCTCAAGCTCATGAGCGCCGCCGCCGCCCGCTACGGCTACATCCTTGCGGCCTCCAACAATGCGCGCAACGGCCCTACCGCTCCCGAACTCGAAGCCGCTAACGCCGTCTGGGCCGATACGCGTTCCTGGCTCGCCATTGACGACCGCCGCATTTATTTTGCCGGCCTTTCCGGCGCGGCGCGCCTCGCTTCGCAGCTCGCCTTGAATTCCAAAGCCGCGGCGGGCGTCTTTTTGAACAGCGCGGGTTTCTCCGGCGCGGCCTGGCCCGCGCAGGGTTCATCCCTCGCCGTTTTCGCCCTCACCGGCCTCGAGGACTTCAACTACCCGGAAGTGATTCAGCTCGACGCCAAACTCGATTCCCTCGGCGTGCCTCATTTTCTGCGCCGCTTCCCGGGTCAACACGCCTGGGCCCCGGCCGAGTCCTGGGAGGAAGCCTTCGCTTGGATGGACGTCGAAGCCATGCGCCAGCAGCGCAAGCCCTCCGATCCCGCGTTTCTCTCCGCCGAGTTCGACCGTGCCCTCGCACGTGCGCGCTCTCTCGCCGAATCCCGCGAGGCTTACTTCGCCTGGCAGAACTACGGCGAGATTGCCGCGACCTTCGGCGGGATCGTGGACACGGCTCCCGCGGCGGAGCGCGCCCGCGCTCTCGAAAACAATCCCGAGGTCGCAGCGGGACGCAAGGCCGAAGCAAAGGACATCGACACGCAACGCATCCTTGAAAGCGATATTCTCGGACCTCTGCAACAGATGGCGGGCGACGCTGGCGCTTCTGCGGCTCCGTCGCCCACGCAAGCCGCCCCGCAGGGTTCCACGATGGGGACCATGGGCCCCATGGGTTCGATGGGCGGCATGGCCCCCCGCCCGGCTGCGCCCGATTCCCTGGGAGCCGGTGGCGGCTACGATTCGCTCCAGGCTCGCGCCGCCAGCCAGATTCGCCAGCTTCGCGGCAGCGCCACGCACGAAAACAAGCCGGACAAGAAGCGCGTGTTCTCTCGCGCCCTTTACGGCGTGGCCGTCTTCCTCGAAGAGCGCGGCGACGACTGTATTCGCGCCAGGCAATACCACCGCGCAGATTTCTACCTCGAGTTGGGTGTCGAGGCCGTCCCGGACTGGGCCTGGTCGCATCTCTCTCTCGCCCGCTCCTATGCACTCGAAGGTAACCGCAAGAACGCCCTCCGCGAGCTCCGGCGCGCCCGCGAACTTGCCTCCGACCACGCTGCCTTCGTCGAGCAGTTGCGCTCTTCCGATTTCGACCGCCTCCGTGACGACCCCGGCTTCCGCTCGCTCACGGACTGAGCGGTTCGGAGCGCGTGTCTTTCGTGTGCAGGCACTCCCCGCGTAGAATCCAGCCCCGCCCTTCTCTGTTGTGTCTTTCTCGCCTCTCTCTTGTTGCCGCTCCGCGCCCGCGCCCGGCAAGAAGCTCCTGTCGTCGAAAAGGCGCATTCGTCGCCGCCCGCCGCGCCCGAGCCAGGCAGTAATGCAAGCGTCGAGCAGAATCAGCAGCCGCCCCAGCCGGCCGCTCCCGGTTCGGCGGGCACGTCGAGTCAATCCGAGCCCAAGCCCGGAGACTCGCAGCTCCTCCGCCCGGCCAGCCCACTAGCCCTGAAACCCGCCTCGACTTGGAAATCGATAAGACGTACGCCCGCTTTGCGTTAAGCTACCCAGGTCGATGAAGTCCCTCGCGCTGCTTGTTTGCATCGGCTGGCTGGTGTCAGCAGCCCCGCCGCCGGACTACTCCATCCATGCCATCCGTTATTCCACCGTCCCCGGCTTTCCTGTCGCGGGCCTTGTCATGGGCGCTCCCAAGGATGAAAAAGTCGACATCGCCATGGTCTTCTGGCTCATGCGCGGCAACGGCCGCACTATCCTCTTCGACAGCGGTTTCCACAGCGAAAAACGGCTCAAGGCCTTTGAAGAAAAGGACTACCTGCGTCCCGACGAGGCCCTGAAGCTCGCCGGCATCCAGCCCGAAGAAGTCACCGATATCATCATCAGCCACGCCCACTGGGACCACATGGGCGGCATTGACCTGTTCCCCAAGGCTGTCGTCTGGATTCAGAAGCAGGAGTTCGCCTACTACACCGGCGAGGCCTGGCAACCCGGCGGCAAGCACGGCGGCATCGAACCCGATGACGTCAAGTACCTCGTCGAATTGAACACCCAGGGCCGCCTGCGCCTGGTGGACGGCGACGACGTGGAAATCCTCCCCGGCATCCGCGCCTACACCGGTTCCCGCCACACTTTCGCTTCGCAGTACATCCGCGTGGACGGCAACCCGCCCTTCGTCCTCGCCTCGGACAATTGCTATCTCTATCGCAACCTCGCCGAGCACAAGGCCAGCGCCACTTTTTCCGAAGCGGACCAGCCCGGCAACATCAAGCAGCAGGAGCGCATGGTTCAGCTCGCCGGCTCTGTGGATCGCGTTGTTCCCGGCCACGACGCCCTGCAATTCCAGAAATTCCCCGCCGAGCCTTCCGCCGCCGGCCGCGTCGCCCGCCTCCGCTGACCCGCGATGAGGCACATGGTCGTCTTTGTCCTGAGTCTGCTGTGCGTCGGCCCCGCCTTCGCCGCGGGACGCATCGAGTGCAACTTCCTCCAAAGCCAATACGTCCCCGGCCGCATCAACTACTGCGTCCTTTTCCCGCCCAGCTACGACTCCCAGCCTGGGCGGAAGTTCCCCGTCCTCTACTTCCTCCACGGCCTCGGCGAAGACCCCACCTTCCTCGCCACCTCCGGCGGCTGGCAGGTGGTCGAAGACCTCCAGGAGCAGAAGGGCATCGCCGAATTTGTTCTCATCACGCCCCAGGCCGGCAACTCGTTCTACATCAACTCCAAGGATGGCCGCGTGAAGTACGAGGATTTCTTCATCCGCGACTTCGTCCCGCAGATGGAGAAGCGCTACCGCCTGCTCGCCACGCGTGCTGGACGCGCCATCGGCGGCGTTTCCATGGGCGGCTACGGCGCCTTGCGCTTTGCCTTCAAGTACCCGCAGTTGTTTGCCGCCGTCGCGGTCCACATGCCTGCGCTTCTTGCGCAGTTGCCCCGCGGCTCGGGTGATTCCGGCCTCTCGCGTTACCTCGGCCCGGCCTTCGGCCGCCCCGTGGATGAAGCCTACTGGAAAGCCAACACGCCCTTCGTCTTCGCCCGCACCGCCGATCTCCACGGCCTCAGGATCTACGCCGATTGCGGCGACCAGGACGACTTCGCCTTCGACACCGGCACGCGGGAGATGGACAAACTCCTCACCGCGCGCCATGTCCCGCACACGATTCACATCTATCCCGGCAGGCACGACTGGTCCTTCGTCGCCCAGCACCTCGCGGAGTCTCTCAAGGTCGTCTCCGACGCCTTCGGCGGCGTCAAATCCGCGCTTGACCGAAACGTTTCCGAGCCGGTCGTGCTTTCCACCCGTCTAATAAATCGCTTGACCATGGAACGTGTTCCAGGGTTCACACTCGCCGGCAGGTGAAACGCATGACCAGGGAGAAGCTCTACCGCTCCGGAGAATTGGCTCGTTTGGCCGGACTGAGCGCGGACACGCTGCGCCACTACGAACGCGTCGGCGTTCTGGCGCGTCCGCCGCGCTCGGCCAACGGCTACCGGGTCTATTCCGCCGCCTCTCTCGACCGCGTGCTCGTGGTGCAACGCGCGCTCCGCGCCGGATTCTCGCTTGCCGAGTTAAGCCGCATCCTCGGCGAGCGTGACCGCGGCGGGGCGCCCTGCCGCATGGTTCATTCCCTGGCCCGGCAGAAGCTCCGCGCGCTCGACGATCAGATTCGCGGCCTGCAGGAGCTGAAAGCGTTTCTCACGAAGCTCTCGCGGGAATGGAGCTCCCGTCTGCGCAGGACACCTCCAGGGCAAAAGGCGTTTCTGCTCGACTCCCTGGCAACCAAGCGGCTCCCCGCTGCGGCGGCGGGGCGTCTGAAGGAAAAAGGGAGAAAAAAAACATGACTCGATTGTTCATCGTTTCGCTTCTTGCGTTCCGCATGCTCGTTCCCCAGCAGGACAAAGGCAATGCCCCCGACTGTCCGATGCACGACAAACACGCCAAGCAGTCGGACCACGACCGCGGCGTGGACGACCGGGGCGACGTCGTGATGGGCTTTTCCCACGAGAAGACCGTCCACCACTTTTTTCTTTATTCCGACGGCGGCGCCATCGCGGCCGAAGCCAGGGACCCGCAGGACGCCGACAGCCGCGACTCCATCCGCATGCACTTCCGGCACATCACCCGGATGTTTGCCGACGGCAACTTCACCGCGCCCATGCTCGTTCATGAACAGGAGCCGCCCGGCGTCGCCACGATGAAGCAGCTCCGCAAGGAGATCCGCTACCGGTTCGAGCCGTCCGAGCCCGGCGGGCGCGTCGTCATCACCACCTCCAACCCGCAGGCCCTCGCGGCCATCCACGAGTTCCTGCGCTTCCAGATCAAGGATCACCGCACCGGCGATTCCCTCGACGTGTCTCCGAAACCCTGACTCGAAGCATCCTTCCAGCGTCCCGCGGTTGAGTCTCTTCCCCGCGGGACGCTACAATGGCCCTTCTGAACCAAGTCTGATGGCTTCTCCATTCAACATTCTGCCGAACCAGCCGCCGCCGCTCGTTCCCTCGACCGCGGCTCATCCACGCCCGGACTGGCTGCGCGTGAAATTCTTCGGCGGCGAGAACTACCAGGACTTGAAGCGCATTATGCGCACCCTCGGCTTGCACACCGTCTGTGAAAGCGCCCGCTGCCCCAACATGGGCGAGTGCTGGGAACATCGCACCGCCACGTTCATGATTCTGGGCGACGTTTGTACCCGCTCCTGCGGATTCTGCGCCGTGCCGTCCGGCAAGCCCGCCGGACCGCCGGATGAAGAAGAGCCCTTCCGCGTCGCCGAAGCCGCCGAGCGCATGGGCCTGCGCTACGCCGTGGTCACTTCTGTGAATCGCGACGACCAGCCCGGCGGCGGCGCCGCGATTTTTGCCCGCACCGTCGCGGAAATTCGCCGCCGCGTCCCTGGTTGCAAAGTAGAGGTCCTGATCCCCGACTTTCGCGGCGATTGGGACGCTCTTGCCACGGTTCTCGCCGCGCGCCCCGACGTCCTCAACCACAACACCGAAACCGTGCCGCGCCTCTATCGCCAGGTACGCAAAGGCGCCTTGTACGAGCGCTCCCTCGAACTGCTCCGCCGCGCCAAACGCTCCTGCCCGGAAATCCCCACGAAGACCGGCTTGATGCTGGGACTCGGCGAAGAAAAACAGGAGGTGCTTGCCACGCTGCAAGACCTCGCCGCTCAGGGCACCAACATCCTGACCCTTGGGCAGTATCTCCAGCCGACGCGCGATCATCTGCGCATCGTGCGCTATGTCCTTCCCGGGGAATTTGCGGAATACAAGGTATTGGGCGAGGCGATGGGCTTCGACCACGTCGAGTCCGGCCCCCTCGTGCGTTCTTCCTACCACGCCTTCGAGCAGGCCGAATCCGCCCGTTCCTGACGCCGCGCCGGGCGCCGCGGCTTTCTGCGCCCCTTCGCCTACTTCGCGACCGCGTCGTTCCAGTCGGTGATGGGCACGGCCCGCCCGCTGCGCACTACCGTCGGAATCACGTGGGAGAAACCCTTGTGGTCCCGCGCCGAGTAGTTCAGCCTCAGGCTCGGTCCAAGCCCGGCATCGAACTCGTGGATGCTTTCGATGCCGCGGATGAGCCCCTCCCGCGTCGGGTTCTTGCCCGCGCGCTTGAGCCCTTCGACCAGGACCAGCGCGTCCACGAACCCTTCCAGGCTGACAAAGTTGGGTTTCTCGTTCGGGTAGTATTTCTGCAGCACGCGCCGGTAAAGCGCCACCGTGTGCAGGTCTGTCAAGTAGTACGGCGGCACCACCTGCGTCACGACCACGCCCTCGGCGTCCGCGCCCGCTTCGGCAATGAACTCGTCGGTCCCCACGAACGAAACCGTCAGAAACAGCGGCCGCCAGTTCTGCGCGTGCGCTTTTTTCACGATGGCCGCCAGCGTATTGTACGGCCCGACCAGCACGACCGCTTCGGGGTTCGCGCTGCGCACCGTCGCCATGGCCTGCTCGACTTCCGCTGTCTGCCGCGGATAAGAGGCCACGGCGACCGGCTCCGAGCCGAGCGTCTTCAGCGCCGACTGCACGCCCTCCAGCACTGTCGCGCCGAACGCGTCATTTGTGTGGATCACTCCAATGCGCCGGTAATGGAGTTCGTTCCACAGCGCAGTCATCTGTTCCCGCGTTTCATCCGCATAGGAAGCGCGCACCGCCAGCACGTAGTGCCGCACCGGGTCGTAGAGCGTCTTCGCCCCGGTGAACAGCCCCACCACGGGAATCTTCTCGTTCTCCAGCATCGGCATGTACTTCACCGCCGTAGGCGTGCCCACAAAAAAGCCCAGTGCAAACACCTTGTCCCGCATCAAGTGCTCGAAGCACGGTCCGGTTTTGTCGGGATCGTAGCTGTCGTCGTAACCTACGAGCCGCAATTGCCTCCCGTACACGCCGCCCGCCTCGTTGATCATCTTGAAATACGCGTTGGCTCCAGTGATGGTCTGCGTCCCGAGGAAGTTCGAGGGTCCCGTGAGCGCCGAGCACGAGCCGATCAGGATCTCCTTGTCCGTGACTCCCTGGCTCTCTTGCGCCGGCGTCCCCACGGACACAGCGCTCAGCGCAACCAGGAGTGCGACCCCAATGGAAACCAT
>DASPOW010000393.1:0-5635 GCA_035625855.1 Candidatus Methylomirabilota bacterium
CGATTCGCTCTTGTATGATGGAGGATGCCTGAAGCGCGCGCGTTTCGGCAAGCGTGCCCCACGGCGTCGGCGGATTCCCATGGACCTGCGGCAAAAGGCGGCCGGCCTGCCCGAAAGCCCGGGCGTGTATCTGTTCCGCGACGCGGGCGGGACCGTTCTCTATGTCGGCAAAGCCGCTTCCCTCCGGAACCGCGTCCGTTCCTACTTTCTGGAATCGCGCTGGGTTGACGCCAAGACCGGTTCGCTCGTCCGCGAGATTGCCGACTTCGAGACCATCGTCGTCGGAAACGAGCGCGAGGCCCTGGCGCTCGAGAACAACCTCATCAAGCGCTACCGGCCCAAGTTCAACGTTCTTCTCCGCGACGACAAGACCTATCCTTACATCAAGCTCACCGCCGGCGAAAAATATCCTCGCGTGTATTTCACTCGCCGCATCAAAAAGGACGGCTCCCTCTACTTCGGACCCTACTTTCCCGCCAGCCTCGCGCGCCGCATCCTCCACTTCATCCACAAGCGCTTCATGATCCCTTCCTGCACCGTGGACCTGACGCGCGTTCACCCCCGGCCGTGCCTGCAGTACTACATCAAGCGCTGCCTCGGCCCCTGCGCCGCCGGCCTTACCACCGGCGAGCGTTACGCCGAGGCGGCTCACGATGCGAGGCTCTTCCTCGAAGGCCGCCGCGGAGACCTGATGAAAAGCCTCGAGCAGCGCATGCAGGCCGCCGCGGACGAGGAGCGCTTCGAGCAGGCCGCGGCCTATCGCGACCTCCTGCGCACCCTCGAGGACATCGAAGAGCGCCAGCGTATCGCCGCCGCTCACGGCGACGACACCGACGTTCTCGCCTTCTACGCCGAGCCGCCGCTCGTCGCCGCGAACCTCTTTCACCTCCGCGGAGGCCGCGTCGTGGACCGCCGCGAGTTCTACTGGGAAGACGTCGAGGAGTTCGACGCGAAAGAACTGGTCACTTCGCTCTTGAAACAGCTCTACCTCGAAGCCGAGTATTTCCCGCGCGCGATTCACGTCCCTCTTGAAATCGAAGACAGCAAGGTGCTGGAAGAAATCTTCTCCGATCGCGCGGGCCACAAGGTGGAAATCCACACTCCCCAGCGCGGGCAGAAGCGCGCTCTGCTCGACTTGGTGGAGAAAAACGCGCGGCACTCCTTCGAACAGCGCTTCCGCGTCCTGAAGCCGACTTCCCGCGCCATTGCCGAGGCGGTCCAGAGCGAACTCGACTTGCCGGAACCGCCGCGCCGCATCGAGAGCTTCGACGTCTCGCACATTCAAGGCAGCGACACCGTGGCCTCCATGGTCGTTTGGGAAGACGGCCGGATGAAAAAGTCCGGCTACCGCAAGTTCATCATCCGCGGCCAAGGCGGCGCCGGAAATGCCGGTGACCCTGCCGCGCGGCAGAACGACGACTTCTCCAGCATGCGCGAGGCCGTCGGTCGTCGCTACCGCCGCTTGCAGGAAGAGAAAACGCCCCTGCCCGAACTGATTCTGATTGACGGCGGCGTGGGCCAATTGCACGCGGCCGCGGCGGCCCTCGAGGAGTTGCAAATCATCAATCAGCCCGTGGCCGCCATCGCGAAGAAAGAGGAGATCCTCTATATTCTGGGCCGCGAGAATGAGCCTGTCGTCCTGCCGCGCCATTCCCCCGTCCTTCATCTGATCCAGCAGATTCGCGACGAAACACACCGCTTCGCCGTCGGATTCCACCGCCAGCGGCGCGGCCGGCGCCAGACCCGCAGCGCCCTGCGCGGCATTCCGGGCGTCGGAGAAAAGACCTCGCAGAAGATTCTCCGGGAGTTTGGCAGCGTGGCGAATGCCCGCCGGGCGAGCCTGGAAGAGCTCAGCCGTGTTGTGCCCAGAGGCCGCGCTGAAAAAATTCTGGCGCAGCTGCAGGAAGCGCCGGAGCAACCCGAGGTCTCCAAACCGGCTTGACGCTGGATACGGGTTAGCGGACGTTGCGGCTTCCTGCCGCCTGTGCTAGCTTGAGCTCGGAGGGTCTCATGGCAGACAATGTGGGTTCCAAGGTAACGTACTTCCTGGTCGGTTTGGGCGTGGGCGCCCTTGTCGGCGTCTTGTTTGCCCCGAAATCCGGCGAAGAGACGCGCGATTACCTGACCAAGCGCGCGGAAGAAGGCCGCGACTTCGCCCAGCGCAAGGCTCGCGAGTTGCGCGAACGCGCCGAGGATTTGATCGAGCGCGGCAAGGAAGTCGCGGCTCGGCAGAAGGACTCCGTGAGCGCCGCTGTCGAGGCGGGGCGCGAAGCGTATCAGCGCGAAAAGGGCAAGGCCTCCTGACGCATCGAGGTCTGGCGAGGAGAAGTGCTTTAGCTCTGCCGGGGGTGTGAAGAGCGTATGCCGACTTGGGTAGCGATCTTTATCGCGGCAACGGCGCTGGCGGTGGTCCTCCAGACGGCCATCCTGGCCGCGCTGTTCATCCAGTTGCGCCGCGGCATGGAGCGGACCAACCGCATTCTCCAGGACTTTCAGGCGCGCGTGGGTCCTATTCTCACGCGCGTGCAGATCCTGCTCGAGGACACCCAGCCGCGCATCTCCGAGATGGTCTCCGACGCCGCGCATGTGGTTTACCTGGCCCGGGCGCAGGCGCAGAAGGTGGACCGCATTTTCAGCGACGCGACGGACCGTTTGCGCAACCAGTTGCTGTACGCTGATCGCATCCTGACCGGAGCGCTCGAGACGGTCGAAAACGTCGGATCGGGTTTGCGGCGCAACGTCATGGGACCGGTGCAGAAAGCCTCCGCGCTGGTGCAGGGAATCAAGGTGGGATTGGATTTCTTCCGCTCCCGCCGCAAAGCGGAATCCGCCGCGGAAGCCGCTGAGCAGGACGACGAACTTTTCATCTAGCAGTTGCTCCCATCACGAGCGGTGGGCACGAGCAGGAACAGGGCAAAAAGCGCCTTCGCTGAAACCCTCGCTCTCCAGACCGAAGGCGTGATTGAACCGCGCGCGGTGATTCTCCCAGACAATCGCTTCGGTCAGTTGAGCCATCGCCTGCACGGGCATGGCGACCTTGCCGACGGCTCGACGCGTCATGAAATAGACGAAGCGCAGGAAAAGACGCGTGAAGAATCCCCGGGAAGCAAGGTGCGCCGGAGGTACGCGAGGCATCTCAGACCCCGTGCGCTCCGTTGCGGCAAATCCAGCCGCCGCCCAGGACGACTTCGCCGGAGTAGAACACGGCGGCCTGGCCGGGCGTGATTGCGCGCTGGGGCGCATCGAAGACGACGCGGGCAGCGGAACGGCCGAGCGGCTCGATCGCAGCGGAAGCAGCCTCGTGCTTGTGGCGAATCTTGACTTCGGCGCGGATGGTGGAGGCAGGCGGCGCGCCGGAAATCCAGTGGGCGTCATCAACTTCGCAAGCCGCCCGGCGGAGCGAAGAGTCTTCGCCGACGATGACGCGGTTCGCGGCGGAATCCAGCGCAAGAACGTAAAGCGGTCGGCCGGCGGAAAGACCGAGGCCGCGCCGCTGGCCGACCGTGAAATGGTGCAAACCGGTGTGCCGGGCGAGCACTTCACCGGACTCGGAGACGATTTCGCCTTCGACCGAGGGCAGGGAAGCGCCGCGCTCGCGCGAGTAGGCTTCGATGAACTGCACGTAGTCTCCGTTGGGCACGAAGCACAGCTCCATGCTTTCGGGTTTCTCCGCCACGGGAAGCGTGGCGCGGCGCGCCAGGGCGCGGACCTCTTCCTTGGAAAGCTCGCCGAGAGGGAACTCGGTGCGGGCGAGCTGGTCCTGGGTAAGGCCGAAAAGGAAGTAGGACTGATCCTTGGAAGCGTCGCGCGCGCGAAGCAGTTCGCGGCGGCCGCTCGCGGGGCTGGTGCGGACGCGCGCGTAGTGCCCGGTGGCGAGCTTTTCCGCTCCGACTTGACGCGCAAGACGCAGGAGCGGCTCGAACTTCACCTCGGTATTGCAATTCGAGCAGGCTACGGGCGTACGGCCGGAGAGATAGTCCGTGACAAAGGGGCGAATCACGCGGTCCTCGAAGTGCTCCTCGAAGTTGACGACGTAGTGAGGAAAACCCAGGTGCTCGGCGACGCGCCTGGCGTCGTATACGTCGTCGAGCGAGCAGCAGCGGCGCTGCGGCGCGCCTTCCGGCTGGAGCTCGGGCAGGCGGCGCTGATTCCAGAGCTGCATGGTGAGGCCGACCACGGGGCGCCCCTGCTCGCGGAGCAAGGCGGCGACGGTGGAGCTGTCCACGCCGCCGGACATAGCGACGGCGACGAGGCCGCGCTGCGGCTCGGAGCACGCGGGCAGAGACTCGATTTTCGATTGTGTCGGCATCGAACGTGCGAATTCCATTTTAGCGGGCTTCGACGGCCTTGCGATACGTGGGCGAAAGTTCGCGAAGCTGAGCGACCGCAGCGGGAACAACCTCCAAGGCAAAGTCAATGTGCGCGGCAGTGGTGTGGCGGCCGAGGCTGAAACGCAGCGAGGCGCGAGCGTCCTCGGGGCTGAGACCGATGGCGGTGAGGACGTGCGAGGGCTCCACGGAGCCAGAGGAGCAGGCCGCTCCCGTGGAGCAGGCGAGCCCCCGGAGATCGAGGGCGATGACCAGGGCTTCGCCTTCGATGCCGGGGAAGCAGATGTTGGCGGTGTTGGGCGTGCGCGGGGCAGCGCCGCCGTTGACGCGGGAATGCGGGACGCGTTCAAGCAGGCCGCGCTCCAGGCGGTCGCGGAGCGGGGCGATGCGCGCGGAGTCTTCGGCGAGCGAAGCGCGAGCGAGGGCGGCGGCCCGGCCGAGGCCGACGATGCCGGCGACGTTTTCCGTTCCGGGGCGGAAGCCGCGCTGGTGGTGGCCGCCGTAAAGAAGCTGGCGGAGGTGCGTGCCGCCGCGGATGTAAAGCGCGCCGATGCCCTTGGGGGCGTAAAGCTTGTGGCCTGAAAGAGAGAGCAGGTCCACACCGAGGGCGCGAACATCCACGGGGACTTTCCCGACGGACTGAACGGCGTCGGTGTGGAAATAGACGTCGGCGTCAGCGGCGATGCGGCCGATTTCGGCGATGGGCTGCACGGTGCCGAGCTCGTTGTTGGCGTGCATGACGGACACCAGGCAGGTTTCAGGATGACGCTGCAGGGCCTCGCGCAGCGAGGCGGGCGAGACGAGGCCCTCGCGGCTGGGCTCCAGATAAGTGACGGACACGCCCTGCTTTTCGAGCGCCTGGCACGTGTTCAGCACGGCTTCGTGCTCGATCTGGGAGGTGATGACGTGCTTCGGGCCGTTCGCCGCGGCTTGCACAATGCCGAAGATGGCGTGGTTGTCCGATTCGGTGCCGCCGCTGGTGAAGACGATCTCCTGGGCACGAGCGCCGAGGAGCGCGGCGACGGATTCGCGGGCCTCCTCGACGGCCTTACGGGCGCGCTGGCCGAAGGTGTGGATCGAGGCCGCGTTGCCGTATTCGGTCGAGAGGTAGGGAAGCATCGCGTCGAGAACGGCGGGGTCGACGGGCGTCGTGGCGTTGTGGTCGAGGTAGACGCGGTTCATGGCGCAGGTCTCAGGATAGCAGAGGCAGGTGAGGAAGTAAGGAGGTAAGCCAAGTGACCCCACCCCCGGGGGTTTTTGCGGAAGTGTTCATTCTGAAGGACTTTAAGTCCAATGATTTCGGAAGT
>DASPOW010000394.1:0-2024 GCA_035625855.1 Candidatus Methylomirabilota bacterium
GGCCATCCTTGTACAGGTGCGCAGCCCCATGCTGTTCGCCGTGGGCATGTATCTGCCGCTGGAGACGACCTTCGCGATCTTCGTCGGCGGCATTATCCGCTGGATCACCGACGTGCTGCGCGACCGCCGCGGCCTGAACGACGCACAGAAAGCGCGCGTGGATAACGCCGGCGTACTTACCGCCTCCGGCTTGATCGCCGGAGAGGCGCTGTGCGGCATCGTGATCGCCGCCATCATCGCGCGGAAACTCTCGCACGGCGGCGCCGCCCAGCTGTTCCAGCTCTCACCCGGCAACGCCTGGATCTCTGGCTTGATCGGACTGGCGGTGCTGGTGCTAGTCATGGTGAAGCTGCCGCTCTCGAGCGCCGGCAGCCCCGACGAACCCGCGCCACCGACGGCGATCATGTGACCGAGTACTACGAATCTCACCACTGAGGCACGGAGTCACGGGAGAGAAGAGGCCTTGCATTTCTCCGTGGCTCAGTCTCTCCGTGGTAGGTTTGTGGTGGTGGTCATCGCCGACAATCTCGCCCGCGTGCGCCAGCGCATCGCTGAAGCCGCCCGTCGCGCCGGCCGGCGCCCGGAAGACGTGGCCCTGATGGCGGTGACGAAAACCTTTCCGCCCGAAATCATCCGCGAAGCTTATGACGCCGGACAGCGCCTGTTCGGCGAGAATCGCGTGCAGGAGTTTGCCGAAAAATCTGCGCAGCTTGCCGATCTGCCGGGAATCGAATTCCACCTTATCGGCCACTTGCAGTCGAACAAGGCTTCGAAGGCCGCACAAATCTTTGCCGGTATCGACTCCGTTGACTCACTCCATCTCGCGGAAAAGCTGAATGCAGCGGCCGAAAGGGCAGGGAAGCGACTGCCCGTGCTGATCGAGATCAACGTCGGCGGCGAGGCTGCGAAAACTGGCATCGTTCCGGATTCGCCTGAACTCGAATCTCTGCTCGCCGCCGCGCCACGACTAGAGCACCTGGAGTTTCGCGGATTGATGAGCATCCCGCCATTCACGGAAGATCCCGGAGCCGCTCGGCCCTATTTCTGCCAGTTGCGCCAACTGCGCGACCAGATCGCCGGCCGCAAACTGCCCGCCATCGGCATGGATGTCCTCTCCATGGGTATGTCGCACGATTTCGAGGTCGCCATCGAGGAAGGCTCGACCTGCGTGCGCATCGGCACGGCAATTTTCGGCGCGCGGCCTGCAAAGTAGCTCGTGGATTTCTTAAGCATGAAACTTGAAACTCGAAACTGGAAACTGCTCTCGTGATCCCCATCCGCGACACTCCCAACGGCGCTACCTTCGCCGTCCGCGTGCAGCCGCGCGCCCGCAGGAACGCCCCCCTCGGCGAGATCGGCGGCGCTCTCAAGGTCGTCCTCACCGCGCCTCCCATTGAAGGCCGCGCCAATGAGGCCTGCATCGAGTTTTTGGCGGAATTTTTGAAAGTCCCGCGCTCCTCCGTTACCATAGCCGCCGGTCAAACCAGCCGCAACAAAGTCGTTCGTGTACGCGGTCTCACGGCAACCGAAGTCGCAGATCGATTGCGGCGCGCCAGCCCCGGTCTACCAAGGAGGACATCTTGAGCCTGGCCCAGCGGTGGCGCGAGATTCGCACCGGCTTCGAGCGTCCCTTCTGGGTTGCGAACATCACCGAGCTTTTCGAGCGGCTTTCCTATTACGCAGCGTTCGCGTCGCTGGCGCGCTATCTCCACGAAACCCTGCGTTTCCCCGTGGAGCAAGCGGGTAGCCTGACTGGCCTTTTCGGCGGGCTGGTATGGTTTCTGGCGGCCTTCGGCGGGACTCTTGCCGATCGCATGGGCTTCCGCCGTTCGCTTTCGCTCGCCTACCTCATCCTGAGTTGCTCGTATTTCTTGCTGGGCTCGCTGGGAGCGCCCTGGCTCGCGCCCGTGCACGGCCTGATGCCGCTGGCGGTCCTGGTGACCATCGTCCTCATGCTGCCGGCTTTGGGAGTGGCGCTGGTGAAGCCCTGCGTGGTCGGCACCACGGCGCGTACCTCGCGGGAA
>DASPOW010000395.1:0-15857 GCA_035625855.1 Candidatus Methylomirabilota bacterium
CCGCAGGGCGGCGAAGAAGAGATCCTCCTGCGGGTCGCCGACCTGGTAGGCGTTGAACCACAGGGTCCAGCTACCGTTGCGCGCGCGCAGGTGGTCGAAGGCGGCGGCCATCACTTCCTGGGAGTGCAGGCCGAGAAGAAACGGCGTGCCATGCAGGGAGTGAAAGCTGCCGAGCATCCTGATGACGCGCGCGGTTACGCCTTTGCGCTGCTGCTTTTCATAAACAAGTGGAACGACGCCGGCGAGGCCTGCCTCATCGTGCGCCGCGAGGACCAGCAGCTCGCGGCCGGCGCGGTTGACGTCCCACACAGTGGCGAGCCAGTCGAAGCTCTGCGCCGGACCGTAGCCGCCGCTGCGCGCCACGGCGTCCCACGCCGGGCGCAGAGGCTGCAGGGCGTCGAAGCTCGAATATTCCTGGATGCGAATGTCGCTCAAGTTCTTCCCTTTGCGCTGCTTCAGGGCTTGCCACGCACCGCGCGCGAGGCGGTTGCTTGAACCACAGCCGGGTCCTGCGCCGCTCCGCCGGTTTCGCCGCGCGCGGCAACCAGTTCATGGTGTCCCGCCCGGACCAGAATTTCCGGCGGGGCCGGGTGACCCAGGAAATGGAGCGGGCTCGCGGAGCGGCCGTAGGCGCCGGACTGAAAAATGGCGAATAGGTCGCCGATTTCCGCGCGAGGCAGAGTGACGCCCCGCGCGAGAGTGTCGAGCGGGGTGCAAAGCGGGCCTACGACGTCCACGGTCTCTTCGTCGGGCGCGTCGAGCTTCCCGGCGAGCGCGACCGGGAAGTTGCGCTTGATGGTCTGGCCGAGGTTGCCGGAAGCGGCGAGATGGTGATTCATGCCGCCGTCAAGGACCAGGAATTTTTTGCCGCGGGAGACCTTGATATCCGTGACACGCGCGAGGTAGACGCCCGCCTCGCCGGTCAGGAAGCGTCCCGGCTCGACCACGAACTGCGTGCCGGCGAAAGCGGGATCGGCTTCGATTTCGCCCATGAGCCCGGCCAGCTCCGTGCGCAGCCGTGCCAGGTCCAGCGCGGACTCGTGCGGAAAATACGGAATGCCCAGGCCGCCGCCGAAATCCACGGTGCGCAGCGGGCGGCCATCGCGCCGCGCGGCACGGCGGGCGATGGCGATTCCATGGCGGTACTGATGGACGAGCGTGGCCGCATCGAGAATCTGCGTGCCGGCGAATAGGTGAATGCCATGAAAGACGAGCGAAGGCTCAGCCCGCACGGCGTCGAGCGCCGCGTCAAGCTGCTCCTCGTCAATGCCGAAGGGCGCCGGCCGGCCGCCCATGCGCATCGCGCCGCCTTCGCCTTCGCCGACGGGGTTGACGCGGATGGCCACGCTCGCGCGCGTGCCCAGGCGCCTGGCGATGGCCGCCACGCGCGCCGTTTCCGTGAGCGATTCCAGGTGAATTTCGCCGATGCCGCGCTCCAGGGCGAAAGCGAGCTCCGCCTCGCTCTTGCCCGGGCCGGCGAAAAGCACGCGCCGCGCATCACACCCGGCCTGCAAGGCCAGGGCGAGCTCCCCGGCGGAGGCAATTTCCAGCCCGCAGCCGCGCGACACCATGTGGCGCACCAGCGCGGGGTTTGGATTGGCTTTGACGGAATAGAACACCGAGAAACCCGCGGGCAGCGCGTCGCGCAGCGCTTCGAGCTTGCGATCCACGACGCCGCGGTCGTAGACAAACAGCGGCGTGCCATATTCCGCGGCGAGCACGCTCACAGGAACGCCGCCGACAGCAAGCTCGCCCGCGGTGACGGCGAATTGCTGCCGGGCCAGGCCTTGCGCGGAAACGCTCATGCCAGCCCTTCCCTGCGGCGCAACGCCGGATAGTCGACTTTCCCGCTGCTTGTCTTGGGCAGCTCGCTGAGCGCCTCGATGAATTTGGGAACCATGTAGCGCGGCATTTTTCCCGCGCAGGTCTCGAGCAGCGCTGCCGGGTCGAGCGGCTCGCCGTCGCGCGCCACCACGAACGCTTTGATGACCTGGCCCAGGACTTCGTCGGGAATCCCGATGACGGCCGCGCCGCGCAGTTTGCCGGTCTGAAACAGGACCTCTTCCACTTCCGTCGGGCTGATGCGGAAGCCGGAGGACTTGATCATGGTGTCGCGGCGCCCGATGAAATAGAGGAAACCGTCTTCGTCCATCTTTACCAGGTCGCCCGAGTAGCAGACTTTTTCGCAATCGCCCATCTCGGGCGGCAGCAACGGGTTGGGGCGCAAGGCGCGCGCGGTTTCTTCCGGCCGGTTCCAGTAGCCGAGCGACACCGTTGGTCCGCGGTGCACGAGTTCCCCGGGCTCGCCCGGCTTGCAGAGTTGGCCGTGCTCGTTGAGCACCAGGATTTCCGTGTCCGGTATGGCCTTGCCCATCGAAGTGGGGCGCCGGTCGAGCTCCTCGGGCGGCAGGTACGTCGAGCGGAAGGCTTCGGTGAGACCGTACATGAGAAAGATGCGCGTCGCGGGAAGCGATTGGCGCAGGGCCTTCAGAACGGCCTGAGGCATGGCTCCGCCGGTGTTGGTGATGTAGCGCAAGTCAGGGAGCGGCTGTTTCTGGAGTGTCGAGTTCGGCTGCGCCAGCAGGCTCCACAGCGTGGGCACTCCGGCAAGCCCGGTGATGCGCTCCTTGAGCAGCACCTGCACGATTTCCCGCGCGAACGTGAAGTTGATCAGAACGAGCGTGCCGCCTTTCTCGAAGGCGGTCATGAGCTGGTTCATGCCGGCGTCGAAGCTGAAGGGGAGAACCGCCAGAATCCGTTCGCTCTCCGTGATCTCGAGGTATGTGGAAACGATGCGGCTGCCGGCGACGACGTTGGCGTGGCTGAGCATGACGCCCTTGGGTTTGCCGGTCGAGCCGGAGGTATACAGGATCGCGGCGAGATCTTTTTCGATGGAGGCTTCGCGCCACGTTTCCGGTTCGGCGGCGCACGTGGCCTCGAAGCGGCGGAGCGGCAAGGCGCCCGTGGCGGCTTCGCCTTCGCCGGCGACTATCACGAATTCGAGCGAAGGAATCTCCGGCAGCACCTCGGCGAGGGCGGCCAGCTTGGCGGGCGTGGTGATCAGCCCTTTCATGCCGCAGTCGCGCGCGATGTGCATGACCTGCGCGGGATGCAGCAGGGCGTTGATGGGGACGTAGACGCCTTCGCCGCGCGACACCCCGAAGATGGAGATCACCTGCGGCACCGAGGCCTCGAGGTAGATACCGACGCGGTCGCCGCGTTTCATGCCGGCCTGGCGCAGGCTGGTCGCCAGCCCCGCCGTCTGCCGCGCGACTTCGCCGTAGGTCAGCCGCTGGCCGCCGTGCACCAGGGCTTCCTTCTGCGGCGCCCGCCGTGCGCTCTCCCGCAACAGATGCCAGATCAAGAAGTCCATTTCGCTTCCAATCGAGAAACCGTTTGCATGTTCATTTCGCGGAGGCTGCCGGGCCTCCCGTGCCGGGCGCCGCGGCGGGCTTGCGGACCGCGCGCAGAACGGCCTGCAACGCGCGCTTCGCGGCCCGGCCTCCGACGTGACGCGCGATGGCCAAGGCGCCGCGGGGCGTGCGCGGGTTCATCGCCAGGATGCCCCAGCGCTCGCGACGATGCGTCATCCAGTCCTGCTTGTACTTGTCGTCGCCGGTCAGGTAATCCACTTCGCGGACGTGGTCGACGTCCAGCACGTGCTGCATCATGCGCGTAGTCAGGAACGACCCGACGGAAAGATCGGCAAAGCGCTTGTCGTAGGCGATCTTGTAGATGGCGGCCTTGCCGTGGCTGACGATCCACAGTTGCGCGGCCGCCGGTTCGCCGTCCACGCGCACCAGGCCAAGCCGCAGCCACCCTTGGGCCGCGCAGGTGCGGATCAGCGCGGGAATGAAATCAGGGTACGGCTCGGCGACCTTCCAACTTGCCGAGTAGACCTGCTGGTAGGCCGTGATGGCATCTTCAAGCCCGCTGCCTCCGGTGACGATTTCCAGCGCAGCGCGGCCGGAGCGCTCCACCTTGCGGTTCTTGCTCTTCGCGATGTTGCGCACAGAGGAGCGCAGGCCGTCCCAATACTGCTGGAAGGACATCCCCTGCGACGGCAGGTACCAGTTGCCGGAACTGAAGTAGGCCTGCACCACGAAGCCGGCGGCGCGGAAGGCGCGCTGCAACTCCGCGAAGACCAGGCTTCCCGAATCCAGCCATTTCAGATCCACAGCGTCCCAGCGCGGCGTGTCCGCGGCGATCGCTCGCGCCACAGCCCCGAGCGCGGCGCCGATGTCGCCACCGGAAAGCAGCGGGGCGTAGAGCGAAGTATAGAAATTCGTCAGGCCGTGCAGTGTTCGCGGTGCCATGCGCCACGAGCCTCCACGCGGGCTGCGCGTCACGAGCGCCGCGACGGGCGCGCCGCCGGCGTTCTCCGCGCCGAATACGTGCACGTCGTCTCCGGGATCCAGCGCCGCGGCGCAGAAGTTGCGGAACCACGGCAGGCTTAGAAAGAAGCTCTCCGCGGCGTTTTCCGCAAACAGCGCTTCGTACGCCGGAGAAAGCTCAGCCAGCCCACGGTAAACCGTGCAGCGCTCGCAGCGCGCTGCATTCTGGAAAGTGCGGGTCACGGCGGATTCGAGGGCGACGGCCACGTTACTCCTTTGCGCGCGCGTTCGAGGAGATTTTCTTCTCCGCGAAGCCGGTAACTGAAGCGAGCGATTGAAAATGTTCCGGCGCCAACTCCTCGTCGGACACCTGAATGGAGAACTCTTCCTCGAGGAAGTGGACGAGGTCGAGCACGCCCATGGAGTCGAGCAGGCCGTTTTCGAGCCACTTGTCGGCCGGCTGCAAGCCGTTCTTGCGGGCCAGCGGAAACTGCTTCAGGACGAACTCGCGGATGCGATTCTCGATGGTCTGGGTCTGCGTCATTCGTTGTCCTCGCCTAGCTGTCCCGGTCGCCGCTCATCACGAACCAGCCCTTCGCCAGGGCGGCAGACATCGCGCCGTCCGCCGAATGCACGATGATCGGAGCCGCCTCGCGAGCGCGGAAGCCGGCACGCGCGAATACTTCGTTCCACGGATGGCGTGCGCCGGCATGCAGGCTGATCGTGGAGGCGCCGCGCTTGCGAAAATGCGCCGCCGCCGCGTGCAGAAGCCGGGCCACGACCTCCGCGCTGTCCGCGCAGTTCAGATCCGCAATGATTGCTTCGTCGCCGGCTGCCGCGCAGACCGCATAGCCGATGAGTTTGCCTGCTTTGCGCGCCGCGAAAATCTCATGCCTCACCGACGGGTGTGCGAGGTAGCGCCAGTTCAGGTAGTCCGCCGTCCGAGCGGTGCGCAATCCGCGCAGCGACCGCGTCTCCTGGTCGAGCGCAGTGAACTCGTCGCTGCAGCGACCTTGCTGCAGCGAAACGTCGCAAGCCGACTTGCTGCCCTTCCAGCCTCGCTTCGCCAGGGCAAAGTCCGCGAGCGGTGCCAGTCCCCGGGCCACCTTCTTCGACCGGGTGAGCGCCTCGAGCTTCGCGCCGGAGCGCAGCGGCAGCGCCCAGCGCACGAGCTCCCCCGCCGGCGCAATGCCGAGCCTCTTGTACACGGCCATCATGCCCTGGCTCGGGAAATCGTAGAAAAACGCCTCCGCTCCGTTCGCGATTCCGTTCATGCACGCGCGCTGCAACGCCAGAGACGGTCCGAGGCTGCGATACTTTTCAAGCATGCAGAAGTCGCCGAGCACGAAAGCACTTCTCTCCTTTCCGTCCCACCACATCCTGCGCGGAAACGCCGCGGCCGCTCCCACCGGCTCTCGCGTTCCGCCGTCCACGGCGAGCCAGGCTCGCGCCGCGCCGTGCGGGCCTCGGCGGTAAAGCCATTCAAACCTCTCCACGTCCGACTCCGGCGTCAGAGCCTGGCGCATCAGTTCAACCAGCGCTGCCCTGTCGGACTCCAGGTCTGCGGAACGAATTTCAATGGGCATTTCGACAAACTCAATCGGGCTTGGAAGAGCGCCGCTCTTGGCAAAGTATGACGTCGGCCGCAGACGATCCACTCCCTATCCGAGCAAGTGTTCTGCCAGACGGGACCTCCGGCGAGCCGTCTAACCTACTGACACACAGCTGGTTACGACGCGGACTCACTGGTGCCCGCCGGTAGTGCTCTTTTCCGCGGGCGAATTCCATTCTTTGCCTTCCGGTGATGGCGAGAGTAGGAAAATGTTTTCTTTCTTAAGGCGAATAAGCGGCAAGCGACTCCAGCCCGGTCTACTCCTTTTCGTCTCTAACTTACTCAATAAAAGCCGGTTGGACTATGCAAAGTCGGTCCTTATGGAGTGCGCAGTTCCGGCCTTATCGGTACTGCCAGCTAAAGGGCCTAGGAACATTGACTTACGGGAAGAACCCCCTGCCTTCTCCGACAAGTCCCATTGGTCTGCCAAGTGCACACATGTCCTGTTCTGAGAATTCGAAAGCTGCACCCGCAAGTCGCTGAGTCGCCTCTTGAGTGAACGAGTGTCGCGCGTGCCTCAGACCTGCGACCGCAAAGACTTCGTGCCGAAGATCCCGGAGGGTACCTCCTGATGTTGAGAATCGGTGGCCAAAAGGTTCCGACGCCATTGCTTCTCCTGCTGGCCGTGGATTGTCTGCTGATTGCGTTTGGTCTCGTGATCGCAACCGGGCTGCGGCTGGGCGTGAACGGGCTCCCCTACGTGATGCACTACCTGGGGAACTGGCAGACGCTCCTCCGGTTCCTGCTCGTGATTGCGGTCTGTGAAGTGTCCCTGTATTTCAACGACTTGTACGATTTCCGGCTGATGGCCACGCGCAACGAAATCCTGGTGCGGTTGTTGCAGGCGTTCGGCATTGCGTGCGTAGGTCTTGCGTTTTCCTATTACCTCGCGCCGGACCTCGGATTCGGCCGAGGCATCGCCGCCCTGGCCGCCCCGCTGATTGTGGCCATGACTCTGGGCTGGCGGCTGCTGTTGTCGCAAGGGCCGCACGCTCTCGGCGCGGCCGAGCGAATGTTGATTATGGGCACCGGGCCGACGGGAATTTCTCTGGCCCGCGTTATCCTCTCGCGACCCGAACTGCAGCTGAAAGTGGTCGGATTTTTGGACGAAAAGGGCCAGGACATCGGCAAGTCTCTCGTGAACCCCGGCATCATCGGCGCGGCCGAAGATGTGGAAGACGTGGTGCGCAAGGAAAAGATCGATCACGTGGTGATTTCTCTTTTGGAACGCCGCGGGCGGATGCCCGTGAGGCAACTCCTGCATCTCAAGTTCGCGGGCGTCAAGGTGGAAGATGCGCACGCGTTTTACGAGCGAATGACGGGGAGAATCATTCTCGAGCGTCTTTCGCCAAGCTGGCTCATTCTTTCCGACGGCTTCCGCAAATCCATGCTGCTGGTGTGGGCAAAACGCGCGATCGATGTCGTCGTTTCGGCGTTTGCACTGGCTTTGTGCACGCCGCTCTTCATCATTACCGCCGTGGCCATCTGGCTTGAGACCGGGTCCCCGGTGCTTTTCCGGCAGGAGCGAACCGGGTTGCACGGGCGCCGCTTCCAGATGTTGAAGTTTCGCTCCATGCGCCAGGATGCGGAAGAAGCAGGGCCGCAGTGGGCCGCGCAGAGCGATCATCGCATCACGCGCGTGGGCCGCTGGATTCGCAAGTACCGCATCGACGAGCTGCCGCAGTTCCTGAATGTGCTGCGCGGAGAAATGAGCATTGTCGGCCCGCGGCCCGAGCGACCGGAATTCGTTTCCATGCTCGAAGAGCAGATTCCGTTCTTCGGCCTGCGGCATTCGGTACGCCCGGGGATCACCGGCTGGGCTCAGGTACGCTACCAGTACGGTTCGAGCGTAGAAGAGACCGTGGTCAAACTGGAGCACGACCTGTTCTACATCAAGCATCTTTCGATCATGCTGGATTTGGCCGTTCTTTTTGAAACCGCCAAGGTCATGCTGTCCGGCCGCGGCGCAAAGTAGATCGTGTTTCCGGCCGCGGGGTGAGACATTCCTCCTGTGCAACAAACTACCGCGCGGCGCGGGAAGGGCTCTGCGGCCAGTTTCAGCGACAAGTTTCTCTTGATGCTTTGGGTCTTCTCTTATTCCGCCATCCTGCTGGTCTTTCGCGCCCTGGCGAGGGCGGAATCGAAGCGAGTAAGCACGGGCAAAGTGCAGCGCAGTGAGCTCGATGACAGGCGATGAAAGGCCGGCGGGAACCCGGCGCTTGGGCGGTGAAGCGCTTTTCTCTATTTGAGCACATCGTTTCCTACGCCTAAAGGGAACGCTTTAGATTCTGAGCTAATCGACTTGTTTGCAGTAAGTTAGAGTGCGGTGCCCTGGCAGGTTTCGTGCTCCGTTGGTGAGTCCAAGAAGCTTTGCTTCCCAAGTTTCTCCGAGGAGGGTACCTTGAAAGACCGAACGCGCTTGCTTTTGCGCATAGCCGCCGTTGCGGCCCTCTTCGCGACGTCGTTCCCGATCTCCGCTCAAGGTGACGACAAAACCGCCCAGAAAACGCAGCTTGCGGACGGAGCCGGCAAGAAAGGCGCGGCCGATAAGGGCGACGGAAAAACCGAGGTTCCGCCTCCGCCGGGATACCGCGTCGGCGTTGAGGACGAAATCGCCATTGCGGTCTGGCATGAGCCCGAGCTCTCCCAAGCCTTGGTCGTACGGCCGGACGGGATGATTACGCTGCCGCTGCTGAACGACGTCAAAGTTGCCGGCTTGACCACTGAGGAAGTGCAAGCTCTTTTGACCGAGAAGCTAAAGCCGTTCATCAACGACCCTCAAGTGACGGTGATCGTAAAGACGGTCAAGAGCCGCAAGGTCTCGCTCGTGGGCAACGTCGTGAAGCAGGGGGTCTATCCGCTCAATGGCCATCTGACGGTCCTTGAGCTTTTGGCGGAAGCAGGCGGCCTGGGGCCGTTTGCCAAGAGCAAGTCCATTTACATTCTTCGCAAGCAGGACGGGAAAGAAGTGCGCTTGCCTTTCAATTACAAGAGGGCGGTTTCCGGCAAGGGCGACAATCCCGAACTTATGCCCGGCGACATGGTGGTGGTGCCGTAAGGTTCTGGGCCCGATCTTTGTGCTGAAGACGGAGCGGCAATTATGAAACGCATTCGAGCAGTAGCTTCTTTTTCTACGTTGGGCATGGCGGCTTTTTTCCTGCTGGCCGGCTCCGCCTGGGCTCAGGGCGAGACCAATCCTCCTCCGCCCCCGGGCGAGTCGACGAACGCGCCCAAAACCGGCGACCAGACTCCTGATGTGAAAACGCAAGTTACTCCCACGCCGGCTTATCCGGTCGATGCGCAGATCCATGCTCCCGGCAGGGCCATGCCTTTAGTGGGTGCCGGAGGCCCTCTCCACTACGGGCCGATTTATCTCGCAAGCATCGATCTCATCGGTGTTTACGATCAGTTTACGCCCACGATCGACCCTCAGGTAGAAGACACGCGACTCAGCATCCTTCGCGGCACGATCGTGCTGGCAAAAAATTTCAAGAAGAACCTTTTGCTCGTGGAGTATTCACCCCAACTGGCGGTATTGAACGGACAGTTCCGCGGCGGTGCAGACGGCAGCCAGGCGCTTTCGATCGGGGAGGTGTTCAACATCTCTCCCCGAATCAGCATCTCCGTCAAGGACAGTTTCGGTTACACGCACACCCGGCAGCTCTTTCCCGATCAGTTTCTGGAAGTCGACCGGGACACCGGCGGCGTTGCCCAAGCCTACTTCATAGAGAACAGCGGTACGCACCTTGAAAACAACTTCGAAGTGGTCTTCAACTATAAGCTGACTCCCCGGCTGCTCTTGACTCTGTCTCCCACTTACACCTACTCCGACACCCATTACATCCAGGGCACCTACATCGTGGACGATTCCAAGAACATTGCCAGCCTGACCTACGCCCTGTCGGCGCGCACCAACATTGGAGTGCTGCAGTCGGTGGAACTTCTCCACCCGCTGGGAAACGCTACCCTTAACAACGGACTCTTTCGCACGACCGCCGGCTTCTACTCGGAGCAAATAACGCCGACGTTCTGGATTACCGGAAAATTCGGTCTTGAAGGCGCGTCCTATCCGGGATTCACGGGAACCACTTGGGCGGCGGCAGGGTCGTTTGAGGCCCTCAAGGTGTTCTCCCATTCGGACCTGGCGGTGGCTTACCAGCGCGCCAGCACCCTCACGACTTACGCGGGGGACCGGCAAAACGAGCAGGGCGACATTAATTACGGCTACCGGTTCACCAAGAGGTTCAAGTGGACCAATGGGATTGGATATTTCCACCAGTTGGGCGGCGAACCCAGAATTTCGGGGAAGTACGCCATTTCGACGTTTGAATACCACCTCGCCGGAGGGTTTTCGTTCCTGGCGAGCTATTCCCGGCGCAACCAGAATTCTTCGACACCGCAGTTGATTTCCGGCGACCGCAATACCTACACCCTGGGGATTCGGTGGACGCCGGCAGGTGTGCCCGGCCACTAAGGGCCGGACCTCGGATCAGGCGAGGGCGTTCGGGAGCCCGCGACCGCGGATCCGGAGAAACCGCGCTGCATCGCAGCGGAGCAACCGCCTCTCGCGACAAAAAATGTCCTTCGACAAGCTTGCTTTGCGTAGGGCAGTCGGAATCAGCGTTCTTCCAGGGCTATGGCGGAATCGGAGGGTAAGGATAGTGGAAGTTCGTTTCCATCGCACTTGGGAAGCCTACACCCGGTCCGGAGAGACCGCGCGTAAGTGGAAGAAAGTAAATTACTTCTCAGAACGACTGTGGACCGCCGCGTAAGGCGTTGTGGCAGTCAACCTGCTCCACAGACAACATTATTTTGGCAGTTCTGCTAGGACGAAGTCCGCAAAGGTAGGTCATCTTGGAGCCCAGGCCTCACTCGCAAGTACCAGACAGAAACGTGCCCACGGAAATGACCCTGGGCGACTATTTGGACGTCGTACGCCGGCGCAAGTGGTGGATTGCTCTCGCGGCGTTGAGTTTTTTGATTGCACTGACGGTGTTTGCCCACCGCATGCCGGACATCTACCGCGCAGAAACGGTCATTCTGGTGGACTCGTCGCAGGTGCCGGACAAAATCGTGGCCACGATCAATACCGGCGACATCGCGGGCCGTCTGACCACGCTTGAACAGCAGGTGCTTTCGCCGACCCGCCTAAAAACACTCGTGGAATCCGAAGGGCTCTATCCCGATCCCACCGGAAAGCGGGCGGAAGAGGAAATCGTCAAGGGTGTGCAGAAATCCATCGTCGTCGAGGGAGTGAATCCGGGCGGCGGGAAAATGGGCGAGTTTCGAATCGCCTACAGCAGCCGGAACCGCCTGGAAGTAGCCAAAGTCGCGAACCGGATTGCCCAAATGTTCATTGAAGAGAACCTGCGCGCGCGCGTGGACCAGACGCAGGACACCGCGCAGTTTCTCCAGGACCGTCTGCAGGACACCAAGCGACAACTGGACGAAAAGGACGCCCAACTGCGCTCCATCAAGTCCCGGAACATCATGGAAATGCCGGAATCCAAGCCTTACCACATGGAGGCTCTGGCAAATCTGAGGACACAAGCGCAGGCCATCCAGGAAAAGATTCAACAAGATCAGCGCGACAAAAGCATGCTGCAGTCGCTGATACTCAGCGGCCAGCAGGAACCGACGGTGGAGGTGGATTCCGCGACGCCCGGCGGCAGCGCCGAAGGAGTGTATCAGGCGGAGATTCAAAAGCTCGAAACGAAGTTG
Source organism: Candidatus Methylomirabilota bacterium (assembly GCA_035625855.1). Classification (GTDB taxonomy): domain Bacteria; phylum Acidobacteriota; class Terriglobia; order Acidiferrales; family UBA7541; genus Acidiferrum. The sequence continues at coordinate 11,668 of DASPOW010000395.1, forward strand.
ATGCAACTGCGCACACGCTATGGTCCGAGCCATCCCGACGTCAGGAAGGCCCAGGACGAAATCGACCGCTTGAAGGCGCGGGCGGCCAGCGAACAGCAGAACGATCCCGCCGTGGTCGTCGAACCGCCGGCCAAGAATGCTCCCGGGCAGAAGCGCCGCAACCCGGTCCTTGAGGCGCAGATCGACAAACTCAACGAAGAGATTCAGCAACAGACGAGGCTTCTGGGACCCATCCAGGCCCAAATGAAGTATCACGAATCGAAGCTCGAGCAGATACCCGTGTGGGAGCAACAGATCGCCCGTTTGCAGGCCGATTACGACCTACTGAAAACGCAATACACCAACCTGCTGGACAAGGAGAAGGCCGCCGAGCTTTCTCACGCGCTGGAAGTTCACCAGAAGGGCGAGAAGTTCGAGGTGCTGGACTACGCCTCGACGCCCACGAAGCCTGCGGCGCCGAATCGCCTGCTCATCAGCATCGCCGGCCTGTTCGGAGGCCTGCTTGCCGGAATTGCCCTGGCGGTGCTCAAGGAAATGCAGGATGAGTCGGTGCGCTCGGAAGGAGAAGCGGCGCGAATTCTCGGAAAACCGGTCCTCAGCGGGATTCCGCAAATCACCTCGCGGCGCGAGCGGCTCGCGAATCGCTGGCGGGCGGCATGCGTACTGGCCGGAACCGTTGCCGCTTCTGTCGCCGTGGGCTTGCTGCTTTCGTTCGTCTCCGGAAGGTTTTTCTAAATGTACCTGTCGTTTTACGAGCTGAAGGACGAGCCATTCCGGCTGACACCGGACCCTCGATACCTGCACATGTCGGAACCCCATCAGGCCGCCCTGACGGTTCTGCTGGAAGGAATTCTGTACCGCAAGGGCCTGGTGATGATTACCGGGCCGATTGGAACGGGCAAGACGACCCTGATTCACACCGCCCTGCAACTGCTGACGGACTTCTCCAAGCACAGATTGCCGATCCGCAGCGCTTTGCTCTTCAACCCGACGCTCACGCGGGATGAATTCCTGGAGATGATGCTCGAGGAATTCGAGGTTCCATGCACGTCCACAAGCAAACCGCGGCGCCTGATGGCGTTGCACCAGATGCTGCTGGAGACGCAGCGGCACGGGGGCACTGCGGTGTTGTTCATCGACGAGGCGCATCTGCTGAGCCCGGAGCTGCTGGAAGAGATCCGCCTGCTGGGGAACGCGGACACGCACCAGGAAAAACTGCTGCAAATCGCGCTGAGCGGCCAGCCGGAGTTGGTGACGATGATGAACCGGCGGGAGCTGAGCGCGCTGCAGCAACGCATTGCCGCAAGGTCGCACCTGCGCCCGTTGAGCCAGGCGGAGGTACGCGCCTACGTCGCGGAGCGGCTGCACCTTGCCGGGCTGACCGGCCCGTCGCCGTTCCCCGTGCACACGCTGGACGTCGTCCAGCGGTATTCGATGGGAGTGCCGCGGCTGATCAACCTCATCTGCGACGCTTCCCTGGCGCTGGGCTTCCGCACTCAGCGCAGGACGATTCAACCGGACGTCGTCGAAGAGGTAGCCGTCTCTCTGAACCTGGCGGAGCCGGCCCCGGTCCCGGAGAAGAAGGCCCCGGCTGTTTTCGCACCAGGCAGCGACGGCGCCCACAAGTCCATCGTGGATACGCTGATCGAAACCATGAGGCAGCATCGCGCCACGGCGCTGGAGTAACCCCGGATGAGCAAGTACTTCGACGAAACACTCAAAGCACGGAACGCCCCTTCCCCGCTGGAAGGCCTGAAGGTCTCCACGATGCCGGAAGTCCTCGAGGCCGCGTCTCTCTCGAAGAGCGCCTTTCCGGACGTCGGGAGCAAGCGGCTGGAGCAGTGCGGAAAGATCGAGATCCCGCTTTCCAAGGTTCTCCACGCGCAGTTTCACGGCAGCGAGGCCCTGAAGGCGGCGGAAGAATCGTACCGCGCGCTGCGGACGCGCCTTCTGCGGCTGCGCGCGGCGCAGGGACTTCGCTCGGTGGTCATTACGAGCCCCGTGCAGGGCGAGGGAAAAACGCTGACGTCCCTGAACCTGGCGCTGTGCTGTGCGCAATTGCGGGACATGCGCATCCTCCTCGTGGACGGCGACATTCGCAGCCAGGGCCTCACGCGCCTCTTCGGCTCAGCGCAGACTCCCGGGCTCGCCGAGGTGCTTGCCGGACAGTGCAAGCCCGAACAGGCCGTCTTGGCCACCGACCTTCCGAATCTCTATGTCTTCCCGGCAGGAAACGCAGCTACGCCCCCGCCCGAACTCTTCGCCAGCTCTCACTGGCAGGAATTCGTGGGCTGGTGCAACGAGTCTTTCAAGCTCGTTCTGATCGATTCGCCGCCGACTCTCGACCTTGCGGACGTGGAGCTTATCGCCGCGGCCTGCGACGGCGTGCTGATGGTCGTTCGCGCCGGACAAACCAGGCGCGACGCCCTGCGCAAGTCCGCCGCGCAAATTGACGCCAAGAAGCTGCTTGGCGCGGTTTTCAATTCTACGAATCACAGCTCCCATCACCCGTATCAGTACGTGGGCGGACCGTAGGAGCTGCAGCGGTTACCGGGCGCCGGACTTACGAGGGAGAGAGCAGAGCGAAAGGCTATGTACCCAAACCTGAAGCTGCAGATATTCCGCCGCGGAAGTCACCAAAACCAGCTGGCGAAAGCCGTGGGAATGGACGAGACCGTGTTGAGCAAAATCATTCACGGCTACCGGTCGCCCACGCCTGCGCAGCGCAAGCTTCTCGCCGAACACCTGCAGGCCGAGGAAGCCTGGCTCTTCGAGCGCTTTGAAGCCGCGCCTGCGCGCGGCAATTCCAATGGCGAACCGCTTTTTGGAGAGAAGAAAGCGGCCGGTAACGGTGATGTTTGAGCCAGCGTCTGAAGCGACGCAGGGCTAATCCGCGCAGGATTCCCCACCCCGGGCCGCGCAAGTTTCGCACTCCCATGAGGAGTACCTTGACGGACACCATGCCCGCGCTTCCGCAGACCGGCGCTCTGTGCGCTCACGGCCGGCGCCTCCGCGTCATGCACGTGGTGAACTGCCTGCAGCCGGGAGGCGCGGAGTTCGGCATTTTGAAGCTGATCAACGGGCTGGGCGAAGACCAGTTCGAGCACCGCCTCTGTGTCACACGGTCCTACGAGGCTGATTTCGTGGCCGCTCACGGACTGGGAGAAAAGCTCTCCACGGCCGCGGGATCGCGCCGCGGACTGCAGTTCCCGCTGTTCCGGCTGATGCGGATTTTCCGGCAGCACCGGCCGGACATCGTGCACACCAGGAACTGGGGTGGACTGGAGGCCGTGCCCGCGGCGCGCCTTGCCGGAGTGCCCGTGGTGATCCACAGCGAACACGGCTACGAGGTCGGCAACCTTTCCGGCCTGCCGGTGCGGCAGCGGGTTTTCCGGCGCTTTGCCTACTCCCTGGCGGACCGGGTTTTCACGGTGACGCGCGAGCTTCGCGAATACCACGCGCGCCAAGCCTGGCTCAGTCCCGAGCACATCGGCGTGATTTATAACGGCGTGGACACTTCCCGCTATGCGCCGTCCGCCTGCGCACGGGAGCGCGTTCGAGACGAACTAGGCATTCCGGCCGGGCGCCTGATTCTCGGCAGCGTGGGCCGGCTCGTCCCCATCAAGGACTACGGAACGCTGCTGAAGGCCGCCGAAGTTCTGTTGCAGAGAAACGCCGATGTGCACGTCGTCATCGCCGGAAAGGGGCCGGAGTCGGACTCGCTGCAGCGCCAGGCGAATGCCTCCGCGCTTCTCCGGCCGCGCGTGACGTTCGCCGGAGCCTCGGACCGCGTTCCCGACCTCCTGGCGGCCATGGACATCTTTGTTTTGCCCTCACTCGGCGAAGGCATGTCGAACACGCTTCTCGAAGCGCTGGCCGCCGGACTGCCGGTGCTGGCCACCCGCGTCGGCGGTAATTCCGAGGTTGTGGGAGACGAATTCTCCGACTGGATGTTTGCTCCGCGCGACGTTCAAGGACTGGTCCAGAGGATTGAGCGCATGGCTGCGGACGAAGGGACGCGCCGCCGCCTGGGAGCTTGCGGCCGGCTTCGCGCAGTCGAAGAGTTCGGCCTCGGCGGCATGCTGCGCCGCTACAGCGAACTGTACTCAGCCGAAGCTGCAAAACGCGGCATCTTGCCGGGCGGCGAAGAATCTGCGGTCGCAGTTCCGGCTCGGAGGATGGCGTGACGC
>DASPOW010000396.1:0-7911 GCA_035625855.1 Candidatus Methylomirabilota bacterium
CGCAAGCCCTTTCAGGATTCGCCCACTCCTGCCGGGAACTCCGTGGCAGCGATCGCATTGATTCGGATGCATGCTGCGACGGATGAGCCGCGCTATCGCCAGCTCGCGCAGAAAACCCTCGAAGCGTTCGCCGCGGTTGCGCCGCAATACGGCCTCTTTGCCGCCACCTACGGTCTCGCCGCCGTTCTCTTCGAGCGCCATCCCCTCCAGGTCGTGGTCACCGGTCCCGCCGGCGACCCTGCCGCTAGCGCCCTCGAGGACGCCGCCAACTCCGTCTACCGCTTCGGCAAAACCGTCCTGCGCGTCACCCCTGGGGTCTCTTTCGAGAATTTTCCTTCGGCCCTCCGCGAGGCGCTTCCTCATCTCCCTGCGGACAGACCTATTGCTCTCGTCTGCGCGGGCCAGTCCTGCCTTCCTCCGACAAGCAAGCCCGAAGAACTCCGGGCGCTCTTGGAGAGCTCGGCTGCCGGAGCGACCTCCGCCTGACACAACGCGTCTCCCGATGTTTGTGGTTTTACTTCTTGCGGACCAGGTCCCACTTGTCGCCGAAGATCTCCTTGTCCTCGGCATGCGCGAGGGCAAACTTCCGAAGCTCGTCCGTCTTTGCCGTCACCAATCTGCCGTTCGGCCCCTCGAGATAAGCCAGCGGCATGGTCTTTGCCTTAACTTGCTTCTCAATCCAGGAATCATCCAGCAGGGCGATATGCGCCTGTCTTTCGTCGAAAGTGATCCGGCCGAAGCAGTGAGCAGGAAGGGCAGGCATGACAGCATCCGTGACTCCCCTCTTTTCTCCATCAGGAGCCTCAAAATCGATGAACAGAAAACCGCCCAGCCGCACCAGACGCGCTGAGCTTAGAATCCTCCCCTTCTTCGGCGAATCGTAGTTCGACAATGTGACGTCGTAACTCAATCCGTCTTCTCCCTTGTCGAATCGCCACTCTGTGGCATCCGAACCTTCGTTCTTCCCGTCCTCGACCTGCTTCCAGACGCCCAGCAGCCCGTCATCGAACGTCTTGTCGTCCGCGGTGCAGAGTCCGAAGAGCGAAAACGCCGGCCCGCACCCCGCTGCAAACGCCAGGGCCAGAGCTGGAACTGCCAACCACCAGAGTCTTCGTTTCATGGTGCTCCTCACCTGTGTCGGGCGCCACTCGCTACTTCTTCGGACGCGATTCCGGCGGCACGATTCCGTTGAGCCGGTAGTACACCACGATTTGTCCATAGTGTTCGTTCGCGTGGGCAATCAGGTCGTACGCCAGTTCATCGAATCGCCACCCCTCGCCGAATGCCTGGATGGCTTGGCCCATACCCGCGTCGCCCTTCGACTTGATCAACTCCGCGCCCTCGGCGTACACCTTCTTCACATACGCCACCACCTGCGCTCTCGTCTTGAACTCGCCTTCCGGAAGGTCCGTTTGCGGCAAAGGCTTGCCCGTCGCCGGATTTAGGAAGTAGTAGTTCCCGAATGCCGCGTGCAGCAGTTGCTGGACCCAGGTCCGCATCTCCGGCTTGGGCTTGTAGTCGTATTTGTCTTCAGGGATGTCTTCGGCCATGGCAATGAGCTTCTGGCCGATGTCGTTCCATTCGTGAAGCAAAGCCTGCGCCGCTCCCGGGGCTGGTTTGGGCGCCAGCTTTTTCGACGTTCCTTCCTGGGCCCGGGAAGCTGGGCCCGCGAGTGCCAGCGCGACCCCCAAACAAAGCGCCGCCATGGAGACAGTCCTTTTCATGGAAACCCTCCGCCTTTGGATCATTCCGCCGCCTGTATTCTACTTGGAACCCGCTGCCCGGTCACCCGGGGCGCATCCAGCGGTCGTGTTAAACTGGTTCTTTGTGGCGTGGGGGGATTTTGCCGTGAACTGGGGCTGGTTGCTCACAAGGTCGATCGTCATTCTGACTCTTCTTGTGCTGCTTTTTCTTTCCCAGCGCTTTTGGTACCGGGCTTTGTGGCGCTGGACGGCCGGGTTTCGCAGTGTGGTCGTCAGGGTTGCTCTGCGCCTCGTTTATCTCAGCGCTATCATCATGGTCATCGCGTCTGTCGCGGAGGGCCTTATCCGCATCGGCCGCGCGCGTTACCTTCCGCGCGCAACGTCTATTACGTCGCTTGCGGCTCTGTGGCTGCTCAGCGCGCTCTTTGCCTATCTGGCAGTTCGCCTGACCCATGCTGTGGACCGCGGATGGCACTGGCTTCGCGCGCGTTCCCGCGCCCGGCGTCTCGCTCAGCGCCAGCAAGTACCCGGCGCCACACCGGAGCGCCTCGCCGACCCTTCGCGCCGCTATCTTTTCAAGACGGCCACAGCGCTTGCCGGGGCCACGCCCTTCCTCGGAGCGGTTTACGGCTTTGCCGCTGAGCGGCTCAAGTACCAGGTGCGCCGCGTTGAGCTTCCCATCCCAAATCTCCCGCCGGCCCTCGACGGTCTGCGCATCGCGCAGCTCAGCGACATTCACCTCAACGGCTACATGACCCGCGAGCAGGTTCGCCGCGCCGTCGCCATGGCCAACGAATTCGCTCCGGACCTGGCCGTGGTTACCGGGGACTTCATCACTTCCGCCGGAGATCCTCTTGCCGACTGCGTCGAGGAGCTCCGCTGCCTCGACGCTCCGCTCGGCATCTGGGGGTGCAACGGCAATCACGAAGTCTACGCGCGCGCGGAGGAGGCCGCGCAGCGCCTCTTCGCCCAGGCCGGCATGAAGCTCCTTCGTCAGCAGAACGTCCAGCTGGTTTGGCGTGGAGCAGCCTTCAACCTCATCGGCGTGGACTACCAGCGCGAACGCACGCCCGGCGGCCACCGAGTGCAGATGCTTCCCGATGTCGCGACACTCGTGCGCCGCGATGTCCCGAACATCCTGCTGTCGCACAATCCGAACTCCTTCAACCGCGCCGCGGAACTCGGCATCGAGCTCAGCCTCGCCGGGCACACGCATGGCGGCCAGATCCAGGTTGAAATCTTGGACCACCGCTTTAGTCCCGCGCGCTTCATGACCGACTACATTGCCGGCCTGTTCCGCCGGCCCATGTTTGCTTCCTCGCGCCTGACTCCGGCCGCCGCCCAAGGTTCTTCTTCCGTGCACGCGCCACAACCCGCCAGCCTGCTCTACGTCAATCGCGGACTGGGAACCGTCGGCCCTCCGGTCCGTCTTGGGGTTCCGCCGGAGATTTCGCATCTTGTGCTTCGCCGCGCCTGACCATGTCTTTTTGGGCAAGCTTGCTTTTGCAAACGTGGGCAAAAGGTTTGACTATATAAGGGTAGCTTTTCCCTGGTAAGTCGAGGCGCTGAGGTGGGGTCTCCCCATCCAGCCGAAGCTTCTCCAGCCTAGAGCGTCGCAGCCTCGTAGCTAACAACCCCGCGCGGCAAGACGCTTGATTTGCCGCTCAACGCGAATTTCCGCTTCACGCCCGCCGGAGGCGGACGGGAGGACCATATGTCCGAATCCTGGAAGGAATGGGAAGGTCTCACGGTCGCGGGGCAGTTTCCGTTGCAACAGTTTCTAGGCGCGAGCGACCACAGCGCCGTTTTTCTCACCCGGCTCCCAAGCGGAGGCGATCAAAGGGCCGTCATCAAACTCGTCTCCGCCGACCCGCAGAACGCCGAACTCGAGCTGTCTCGCTGGAGCCGCGCCGCCAATCTCCTCCACCCCAATCTGATCCGCATTTTCCAGACCGGCCGCTGTGAACTCGCCGGCCGGGATCTTCTCTTTCTTCTGATGGAGTACGCCGAGGAAAGCCTGGCGCAAATCCTTCCCGACCGCGCTCTGAGCCCTGCGGAGGTAAGAGTTATGCTCCCCCCAATTCTGGACGCCCTCTCTTGTCTCTACCGCCAGGGACTCGTGCACGGTCGTCTGAAGCCCTCCAACGTTCTCGCCATCGGCGATCAAATCAAGATTTCGAGCGACGGCCTCTCCCGCATCGGCGAGCCGCGGGGCGGCCGCGACAAGCACTCTTCCTACGACCCCCCGGAAGGCATCTCCGCGCGGAGTACACAGGCCGGCGACGCCTGGGCCCTGGGCATCACAATCGTCGAGGCGCTCACCCGGCATTCTCCGGCCTCCGCCGTGATCGGCCACGCCGAACCGCACATCCCGGATCATTTGCCGGCGCCCTTTCTCGAAATTGTTTGCAGTTGCCTGCGACGCGACCCGCGCCGCCGCGCAACCGTGGGCGAGATCGCAGCCCTGCTGGAACAGCCCGCCACCGCGGCCGCCGGCAGCGAACGCATCGCAGCGTCGCCTGCAGCGCATCTTCCCGCGCGGGAAATGGCTCGTCTGGAACAGCCAAGTCCGTCTCGCGGGACGCCTGCGAGCATCGTCAGGAGTCCTGTTGTGCGCCAGTGGAAGATTGGGCTTGGCGCCGCTGCGGCTGTTGTGGCTCTGATCGTGATCCCCTGGCTGCTCAGCCGCCATTCCGAGCCGGACGGCACTCCGGAAACCGCCGCGAAGGGCTCTCCAGCTGCCGCGCCGTCTCAAAGATCGCAACCCCGCCCTGCAGCTCAGTCGAAGCTTGTAGCGCCGCGGAAGGAACCACAGTCGCTTGCGGCTGAACCCGCTGCGCCGGCGCAAGAGTCGGCTACCCGAGGCGCCTCTCCGGAGAATAAGCCCGCCAAGTCACAGTCCTCCGATGTCCCGGCCGCCGAATCGGCATCGCTTCGTCTTCCGCCCGACCCGAAACCTCCCTTGTCGAGCCGCGCACACGGGGAAGTCCTCGAAAAGGTGTTGCCGCAGACCGCCCAGAAGTCCCTCGACACAATCCACGGCACCGTACGGGTTTCCGTGCGCCTTCAGGTCGATCCGGGCGGCGAAGTTGCTTCTGCCGGGTTCGATTCGCCCGGCCCAAGCAAGTTCTTCGCCGACCAGGCCCTGTCCGCCGCGCGCCGCTGGAAGTTCCGTGCGCCCGTCGTGGACGGCCACGGCGCTCCCAGCGTTTGGCTCCTCCGTTTCGAATTCACTTCCTCGGGTGTGGCCGTTCACCTGTCCCAATCCTCGCCCTAGCTTGGGTTGATTCTCAGGACTGTAGAGCCACGGCGGCCGCCGCTCGTCGCGCGAGCAGCTTGGTTTTTGTTTGTTGCGTGAACCGGCTAGTCGAAGTCCGCGCGAACGACGGTTCCGGTGTTGGGATCGAGAATCACCCGGCCTGCCCTCGGCTTGCTGAAATCGAACATGCCGAACAGAGAGCCGGCGATCGCGTCGGCGGACCCGCCGCCGATGCGCCCGAGTCCGAAGTTGTCCTCGATGAAGCGGATGATGGAGGACTGGTCCGTGACCGTGTGGTCCACGAAGTTGCGTCGCGCCCAGGGCGAAATGACCAGGAGCGGGAGGCGCGGCCCGTAGCCGCAGCGGCCATTTTGACCCGTGCCGCCCGGCTGCGTGGACGTGGGAGCACCGCAGTTGCCGGCACCGAACAGAAAATCGTCGCCGAGGAACGTTGGATGGCCGGCGATGCTGGATTCGTTGGACTGCGTGGCGATCGGCCCCATGACGTGGTCGTACCAGCCGTCGGAGTCGTCGTAGGAGATGATGATTGCGGTTTCCTGCCATTCGTTGCTCTCCATGAGCTTGTTGACGAGGTTGACGAGGAAGAACTGCTCGTCGATTGGATCGGAGTAACCCGCGTGGCCGTCCTGGTAGGCAGGCGCCTTGATGAAGCTGACCGCAGGGAGGCGGCCGATTTTCAGCGCGGCAAAAAAGTCGGCCAAATCGTACTGATGGTTGGCCTGATCCGTTTGGCCGATGGTAGTCGGTGAACCGGGTGGAAGGTGGTGCGGATTGGCGGTTTGTGCGAAGTACTGAAAGGGTTCGTGGTGCGGGATGTAGTCACCGTTGCTCGACTGCGTCACCGCGTCGTCGCCCGCTAGCCCCGAGTGATGCTGGCCGCAGATGGCGCGGCCTTTGTTGTCCGTGCCGGTGGGCGCGAACCCGCCTTGAAACCATCCCCAGGTCAGGCCCCGGGCGTTGAGGAGGTCGCCGATATTCTTGCCGTTGACGGTGACAAGCGTAGCGCCCTGCAAGCCAGCCGTCGTGAAGGAGCAATCATCGAGGCCCGGGCGGGCGTCGCCGATGACCGAGCCGGCCGTTCCACCGCCCGCGAGGTTTCCGACGCCGGATGCAGCAGTGCCGTTGGGCTTAGTGGGGACAAGTACGCCGCCGAAGGTGTTGCCGGCGGCAAGATTCAACGCTCCCGGCGTGGAAGGACCGAAGGTCGTGCCGAAGGAGTTGTCGCTCATGGCAAAGTTCTGGGCATAGTTCCAGAGCGCGGTAACCGTGTTGCCGTCGTAGTAGTCCATGACGCTGTTGGGACCGAGGTTCGCGTCGTTGCAGCTGAAGGGAGACGCCGCTTTGCTGGGATCCTGATTGGGCACGGGAGTGGTGAAACGGTCCATCAGGCCGCCGTGGAAGGCCCACTGCTCGTCGCGGTAGTTGTGATCCTCGTCGCAGGTGACCGGAATCGACGGCGGGATGCGCACGGGATTCACTCCGTTCGGATTGCCGGTGAGGAGGCCGGCGGATTCGAGGCCGTTAACGGTCGGGGTATCCCGCTTGGCGCGGAAATCGAGCTCGCCGGGAAGGTTCGCGGCGTGCGGGTAGGTTCCGAAATAGTGGTCGAAGGAAACGTTCTCTTGGAAGACGACGACCACGTGTTTGATAGGCGTATTCGAGGGGAAATCGTCGCGATCGCGGTCGGCGGACGCCGGGACGACGGGAACGAGCGTCAGGGCGTAGGCGGCGGCGATAGCGATCGCTTTCGTAAAGCGAGAATGCATCTTCAGTTTTCTCCTTGGCGAAGATTTTGAGGACACGCCGGCGCAATCTTCACGAGGAGGAAGACGACGCCGAGCGGGCGAAGGGGGTAACCGGCCCGCAAGGGAGAAATAAGCGGCGCGTGTTAGAGGCGGATAAACAGGCCGTCAAATGGCGGGCAAACGGATGTTAAATCTGGCGAACGACAAAACCTGGTGACGGAACGGCGGCGGGAGGCGGGCATGGCTCGTCGTGTATACTGCGCGATGCGAACACGATAACGAAGAATGTTGCCGTTCATTCACATCGGGCCGCTGGCGATACCGACGTTCGGATTGATGGTTGCGACAGCGCTGGTCGTCGCGGCGTACATCCTCAACGCGGATTTCCGGCGGCGGAAATTCCAGGCAGACGCCTTCCTGGTCATCGGGATCACCGGGCTCGCCGGAATCGTCGGAGCGCGGCTGTACCACGTGCTGGAGACGCCGCGCGAGCTTCTGGCGCATCCGGGCGAACTGCTGCTGAGCCGGTTCGGCTTCGCATGGTTCGGGTCGCTGCTCGCGGGATTTGTGACCCTGGTGATTCTGGCGCGTCGCGCGAGGATTCCGCTGCTGGAGTTTCTGGACGCGTGCTCGCCCGCGGCGGCCGCCGGGTACGCCATCGGACGAATCGGCTGCCTGCTCTCCGGCGACGGAGACTACGGCGTGCCGACGACGCTGCCGTGGGGAATGAGCTTTCCCAACGGGGTGGTGCCGACGACCGCGCGCGTGCATCCCACACCCGTCTACGAGTTTCTGGCGTGGATGCTGATCGCGTGGGTTCTGTGGCGCATGGGAGCGAGAGCGGCGCGCGGGCCGAAAGCAGCGGGCGAGATTTTCGCTGCCTACCTGTTGCTGACCGGCGCGGCGCGCTTTCTTGTGGAGTTCATCCGCATCAACCCGCGTTCTGTCTTGGGGATGACGAACGCGCAGGCGGCGAGCCTTTTGTCCGTGCTTGCCGGCATGGTGTTACTTCGGCGTGTCAAGAGCGAATTCCACAAAACAAAAAAAGAGCACCGCATTCTAGAGCACATCGCCGCGAAAGGCGACGTGCTGCAGGCGGAATATCACAAGGCGACGCCGGAGTGTCCGCACCCGGAGAGGTGGCATATGTACGATTCGATGTCGGCGGAGGTCGAGGTGCTGG
>DASPOW010000397.1:0-5850 GCA_035625855.1 Candidatus Methylomirabilota bacterium
TCTCGAAGAGCTTGAGCAACGTCCCCCGGAAAGTCCTTCTCGACGAGGATCTGGTCGGGGAGCCACTGGTGGTGGAACCGCGGCGCGTTGATGGCCGCCTGCGCCTCCATGTCCAGGCGCATCCAGTTCAAAACGCTCAGCAGCGTGACCGAGATAATCGTCGCCCCGCCGGGCGACCCCGTCACGAAACTGAGCTTGCCGTCTCGCAGCAGGATCGTGGGTGTCATCGAGCTGAGGGGCCGCTTGCCCGGCGCGATGGCATTGGCCTCGGACTGCACCAGTCCGAACAAAGCGTTCGGTTTTCCGGGCTGGGAGGTGAAATCGTCCATTTCGTCGTTGAGGAGAAAGCCAGCCGTGCACGTTACATGTGAACCGTAACTGTCGTTCAGCGTGTAGGTGTTGGCGACTGCGTTTCCGGCGGAGTCCACCACAGAGAAATGCGTCGTGTGCATTCCCTCGCCGAGGCTCACGATTGTCTGAGGTTCGCCATCCCACGGGGCGGCGGACCCGCAGGTGTGGGGCCGCCCGGCCCGGAGGGTGCCGCTCGAGGAAGCGTGTCGCGGGTCAATCGTCGCCGCAAGCTCCCGCGCATAGCAGCCCGCAACCAAACCTTCGACCGGCACCTTGGCGTAATCCGGATCCGCAAGATACGCCGCCCGGTCGGCAAAAACCCTTCGCATGACTTCGGCTACGCGGTGAACGCTCGCCGCGTCGTGCCAGCCGCTCAGCGAAGTGTCTTGAAGCATGTTCAGCGCCTCAATCATGGCGACTCCGCCGGAGCTCGGTGGCGGGGGCGCGATGACCTCCCATTTGTGGCCGTCCTGTTCATACGTCGCCCGCAGCACCTCGCGGACCTTCACTCGATAGCTCGCGAGATCTTCGAGCGTGATAAGGCCGCCCATCCGCGCCATGTCGTCCGCGAGCATCCGCGCCGTTTCTCCGCGATAAAACTCGGCGCTGCCGTTTCGCGCAATTCGCTTCAGCGTGGCCGCCAGCTCCGGCTGGCGGAAGATTTCACCCTCGCGATAAAGCTGGCCGTCGCGCAAAAAGATCCGGCGCGTCACGGAGAACCGCTGCAGATCCTCTCTCTCCCGCGCGAGCCCGCGGGCCAGCTTTTCGCTCACCGGGAATCCCTCTTCCGCTAAACCAATCGCGGGAGCCATCACTTCCGCGAGCTTCAGCCTTCCGTAGGTCTTCTGAGCCAGTTCGAGCCCTGCGACCGTCCCGGGCACCGCCACGGAACGGTAACCGATTGTCGCGGCGTCGCTGTCCAGCTTTCCGTCCGGTCCGATGTACATGTCGCGAGTCGCTTTGCCCGCGGCCACTTCGCGGTAATCGAAGAGGCTCGTCCGGCCGTCGGCGAGCCGCACGAGCATGAAGCCGCCGCCGCCAATATTTCCCGCGGCAGGTCTCACGACGGCCAGCGCGAATGCCGTCGCGACGGCCGCGTCAACCGCGTTGCCGCCCTTCCGGAGAATCTCGACCCCTGCCGCGGACGCCAAGGGCTCGTCCGACGCCACCATTCCCTGGCGTGCGCGGACGGCATGCGCAGGCCAGCCGTCTCTTGCCGCGCCCTTTTCTGGATTGCCGGCTGCCAACTGGCTGCTTGCGGGCGTGCCCGCTCCCAGCAGAAAGGCGACGGCCGCGCAGCACACGAAACTCTTATTCATGGCGAATCAGAAACTCTAAGTGAATAGCCGGTGAGCGTCAAGGCAAGGCCGGCCGGGCAAGCGCATGCGCTGTAAGCAAGTCTTTTCGTTACAATAAGCTACGGAATGTATTGGACTCGTGAGCCCACTTAGCCTTCGGAGAGAAACTCGACCACCGGTGGGCCAGCCAGCAACCCTGCCTTCGTGCCGCGAGCGATCAACTCGCGCACGGCCTTCTTGCCGCGCTCGCCGTAACCCAGCGTCCACTTGTTGACGTACATGCCGACGAACTTATCGGCCAGCTCGGTCTCCATGTCGCGGGCGAATTGCATCGCGTAGTTCAGAGCTTCCTCGCGATGTTCCAGCGCGTACTCCACGCTTCTCCGGATGGTTTTCGCCACTCGACGTCCCAGCTCTGCTCCCAGCGCCCGGCGGATGGCGTTCCCGCCCAGGGGCAGCGGCAGCCCCGTCTTCTCCTGCCACCAGACGCCCAGGTCCACCACCCGGTGCAGCCCCATTTGCGGAAAGAGGAGCTGCCCTTCGTGAATCAAGAGCCCCGCTTCCACTACGTTGTCTTTTACGGCGTCGAGAATCTTGTCAAAGGGCATCACTACGGCATCGAAGCCGGGTTCGTAGAGCTTCAGCGTCAGGTACGCCGTTGTCTTGAGTCCCGGCACGCCCACACGCTTCCCGGCAAGCTCCTCCGCCTTCATCGCGCGCGACGACACGACAATCGGCCCATACCCCTCGCCGAAGCTCGCGCCGCAGTCGAGGAGAACGTACTTCTCCCGCAGATCCGGGTAGGCCGCGAAACTCAGCGCGGTCACGTCGTACGTTTCCGAGCGGGCAGCTTCGTTGAGCGTTTGAATGTCCGAAAGGACGTGGGAAAACTTCATTCCGGGCGTCGCGATTTTATGGGTCGCCAGCGCGTAGAACATGAACGCGTCGTCGGAGTCCGGCGAATGCGCCAGCTTGATCTCGACGGCTTCTTGCGATGCCTCTGCGCCGGTGGTCTTTCCCATATGCGAATCCAGGAGGCGCACTCGGGAGGCGGAAGGGAAGTCGGAAGCGAAAAAAGGACTCGCGCCGCGAGTGACCCAGCTGCTCTTGCCCGCAAAGCCTAACACACCGCTCACGGGCCTGACAAATCTGCTCGTTTGGCCGCCGACGCGCCTACATCGCCGATACCATGCGCGCGATGGCATCGTCCAACGTCGTGCGCCCGTCCAGGTACGGCTGCCAGTAGCGCTCCAGCAGTTCCAGGTAACGGGCCCACCGCCGTGAATAGAGCCCCTCCCGAATCGCGTACGGCACGTACGCCTGTCCCGGCTTTGTCGCGGCCCCGTTTCTCTCCCTCATGGCCGCCTTGATGACTTCGCCGGTAGTGTAGAAGAGCAGCGCGTGCCAGAGGTCTCTGGGAATGGCCTTGTTTCGCTGCCGGCATTCCCGGACGATGGCGGCCTGGACGGTTCCCGCCAGGCCGTGCGACGCCTCGTGGAACACCATCTCCAGAGCCGCATCGCCCTGGTTGGCGGGGTCGGTGCTCGAGATTGTCACCCGCAGGGGGTCGAGTGTCGTGTAGGCGCCCGCCCAACTCGCGTAGGTCGTGATCTCCACGCGAATCTTCTCCTTTGGCCACCGCGACTCGTAGATGTCCGCCAGCCGCTCCGCCAGTCCCAGCCCCTTTTGACGAATGAGCGGAGCCACTGCCGCCACCCACGCCCGGTTGGCGCGGTCGTGTTCCGGCCACCAGTGGGCGCGGTAAATCGGCGCCGCGCCGTCCAGAATCGGCGTGAGTTTTCCCGGCAGCCCCGCGTTGCATTCCTTGCGAGAGGTTCCGGCCAGTTCCTTGCAATCCTCGAAGTCCCCCAACTGGTTCTTCAGCGCAATGAGCTCGGAGTTGAACAGCAGGTCACGATCCGCGTAGTTCGCCGCGTAGTAGTTCACCGCCTCTTCCCAGGTTTGGCGCTCCGCTTCGGTCAGGCCGGGCAGTGGTTCGTGAGCCGCCTTTGAGGCGGCGGGGTCCCGCTGCTCGCGCGCCTGCCGGTAAAGGAAGTGGTGCAGATTCACCCAGAAGCCGCTGTGCAGCTCGAAGACGGGCACCGGCCCCATCATCGGCTCGCCCTGTTCCGGCGGCCTCGCAGGAGCCCCGCACAGGAGAAGCAGCGACGCGCAAACCATCAGCAGGAGAGTTCTTCGCGGCATCGGTGAGTTGGCGAGTCTAACGCCCTTCGGCGTACGCCCGCAATTCCCCGGGAACATGCTTTTCGAACAGGCTTTGAGTGTTGCGTTTGGCGGGAGTCTCAGGAAACGGCCAGCGGCGCGGCGGCCAGCCAGCTATCGAGAACGGCCTGATTTGCCGCGTCCGGCTCCACAAAACACACGCCCATGCCCATTCCCGGGGCCTGGTGCACAACCCTCGCGCGAGCCTCGAACGCCACGCCATCATGCACCATGCGAATCTTGATAATCGTGCCCGCCGGAAACGGGTTTAGGGTATCCAGGTAGCAGCCTGACCGGCTGACGTCCGTCGTGCGCGCCTTGGCCTTCGTGTGGGATTTCTCGTCGATTATCTCGACACCCAGCACGAGAAAGTGTCGTGGCTCCAAGCGGCGTTCCATATGAGCTTCATCTCCAGGCCCCTGACCGACCTGCGGAGCGCTCGGGCCCAAGACACGGAGCCCGGCTCCCGGATGAATGCCCCTGAACCTAGTCTCTGGCGTTCTTACTCCTCGCGCAAGGCCCTTCGGGCTTATGCCACTTATCTGTTACCGCCCCTTCGCCCTACAGTCCTTCCCAGCCCCTGGCGAGGCCTGATCGCTCTACTCCACACGCGGATCGGCCCGCGTAGCCAGCGCTCCGCGGTGGTCTGCTTCGTGGTATCCGCCCTCGGAGTCCCGGTAGAAGGACATCCTCCCGGTTGTGCCGTAGATCGTTGGTACCGCGGCCAGTTCATATCGCGCAGGAGCCCCCAGATCGCTGCCTCCCTGAATGACGTAGCGGAACGAATAGCCAGCCTTGGCGCCACTGGCCAGTTGTTCGTCAATCAGCCCCGCCGATTCCGGCGTGGCGTGCCCGTTTTGCGCCGGTCCCATCCGCGTCAGGCTTTCCGGCAGGCGCGTGTACGTGCGCCGGTAGGTCTCCACGGCCTGCGCCAGTTCCTTCAGCCCTGCAAGGGCGTCGCGCTCGTTTTTGTCCAGCGATTCCCGGGCCCACTGTGGCTCGAGCGCGACAAGGTCCAGCAGGAGCAATCCCGCCGAGAGCAGCTTCCATTGTCCCGCCTCGCGCACCAGCCCGATCGTGATTTGCCAGGCTTCGCTTTCCGGGTCGGACACTCCGCGCACCTGCAGCGGCACGTAGGCCAGGTTGTCCTCGACCTGAGCTCCGCCAATGCGTGCTTCCGTGGCGAAACTTGGTGTCTGGCAGCGCACCGTCGGCCGCCCGGACGGGTCCTGGGTTACGCTCGGCTTGCCGGGTTCGTCCAGCAGCACGAACCGCTTCATCAGTGCCACGCGCGCCCCGGCATTCAGGCGCTGGAAGACTTTGGCGTTGCGCGCGGTGAGGAAGCCCGCGAACTGCGTGGCGTCTTCCGAGCACGCCGCAGAGACGATCTCCCGCATCGTGGTCACAGGGTCGCCGCTTGGCTCGCTCCCGTGGGGGTGCCCGGTCGCCGCCGGCTCGCTTTGCGGCCGCACCATGCCCGGCACCGCCAGCATTGCTGCGCCGCCAAGGCTCAACACTAGAACGATTCTCTTCACGCTACCCCTTGGCTCCGGAAAGGATTTCCGCCAGATTCGCGGTAAACGCAGACCGCGGCATCACCTCGTCGCACCCCGCGCTTCGCCCGCGCGCCGCCAGTTCGGTCTGTACATGCGACAGGAATCCGACGACACGCGCTGTGCTTCCCGAAGCGCGTAGCCGCTTCACCGCCTCAACGCCCCCGCATCGCGCGTTCAAATCCACGATGACCAGCGAGGGAGTTTTCCTTGCCTCCTCCAGCAGGGCCTCCGGCGTGGTTGCGACCTTTACCTCCGCGCCCAGATGCCGCGCCGTCTCGGCGAGCTTCATC
Organism: Candidatus Methylomirabilota bacterium; assembly: GCA_035625855.1. GTDB lineage: Bacteria > Acidobacteriota > Terriglobia > Acidiferrales > UBA7541 > Acidiferrum. The sequence continues at coordinate 5,719 of DASPOW010000397.1, forward strand.
TGAAAAAACAGGTCTTCGATCAGTGCGACAACCCGAGCCATCTTCGCCACCCTTCGCCCGTCGCGTGGCCTTCCGGCTCTTCTCCCCGGCTCACGCTGGCGCGTAGAATACATCAGCTTCTCGGAGGCCCAC
>DASPOW010000398.1:0-3565 GCA_035625855.1 Candidatus Methylomirabilota bacterium
ATCGGCTGCCTCGGTCCGCGAACTCGTGACCGTCCTCGGGCTCTAGCTCACCCGAGCCAAGAAAGCTGCGGCCACAGTTCCCGCAGAGGCTTTCTCGCTCTGCGGCAGACGAAAATCCTCACCCCGGTCTCTTCGGGAATCGCGTGCGCCGCAAAAACCTGCCCGGCCGGAGTCACTTCCTCGAACAATGCGCGCAATTTCTCTTCCGTGAATCCTATCGCCACCACTGTTTCGCCGGTGAACTCGCCCGGGCCCCAGAGTGCATACTGGTTGTGCCCGCTCACCGCCTTGGGAAGGGCGTATTTTCCGCCAAGGACATCAACGGCAGCGGCCTCGCCGTAGTTGTAGGCGAGGATTGCGGCTTTGCCGCGCTGGCTTGGCCTCAGGGAGCCATAGACCCGCGCGAGCGCCTCGACCTGCTCCGGCCAGCCGAACATGTCTCCGAAAAGCTGCGGCAGCTCTCCTTGCGGAACGTTTTCTACGCGAACCGATTGAACGTCCCAGAACCGGCAGTACAGCGCGGCAGTCTCCACGGGCAGAATCGGCATGGCCAGCGGAGCAGCGATCGCCCCGCCGATGACCAGCGGCGCGGTCACGGCCGCCTTCGCCCACACCCCATTTTGAAAGATGCGCTGCGACTCAAGCAGAACAGCTCCGGCGGCAAACAGCATCGGGTACGCCGGAGCCTGGTAATAAATCTTCCCGTGCAGTGCGATCATTTCGGCGAGCACAATGACGTAAGACCAACCCAGCGCCGCGTAGCGGCCCTTTCTCGCGCGAAAAAGGAACCACAGACCGGCGATCCAGACGGGAACCGTCAGAGGGTGGGCCAGCAAGGCCTGCTGCGCGACAAACTGCCACGCAGGGATGCTTGTGTACTTGAACTCGACAGCCGCCCGCAGAAGCGCGATCGTCGGAAAACCGTGACGAAATTCCCACACCAGATTCGGAGCAAAGATCGCAAACGCCAGGCCCGCCCCCGCCCAGGTCCAGGGTTTCGCGAACTCGCGCCGCGCCGAGGTCAGGAGGAGGCCCGCCGCAATACCGGACCCGAACATAAGCATCGAATGTTTGTTGAGGATACCGAGTCCCGCCACCAACCCAAACAGCAGCCACATCCGCCCGCTCCCACCGTTGCGAATCCTCAGGAAGATCGCCGTGCAGCCCATCCAGAACAGGGGTTCGAAGGCGTTCATGGAGAGAAAGCTGCCGAAGGTGAGGTAAATCGGCGCGATCAACGCGAGGAGCGCGGCTAGACCTTGCGCGAAGCGCCCGCCCCCCAACTCCCGGGCGATCCATGCGGTCAGCAGAATCAGCGCAGCATGCGCCAGCGTGGGGAGAACCCTTGCAGCGTAAATAGAGTTCCCCAGCACAACCTGCTGCAAGCGCGCGAGAAACGCAACCAGCGGTGCGTGGTCCACGTAACCCCAGGCCAAGCGCTGGCCGCAGGCGAGGTAGTAGAGTTCGTCGCGAAAAAAACCGTACCTGCCGCTGAACAACAGGTGCAGCGCCGCGCCGCCTGCGGCGAGCGCGTACGCCGAGCGCGCCATCGGGGCTCGGGCGTGCGGCGCCTGCAGGCAAACAATCGGCTCCGGCGCAGAATGCACCGATGGTGCCACCGGCGAGACCTGGACGCCTGCGGGCACTCTGTACGTCTCCTGGGTTGCCGCCGCCTGGCCAAAGGCGACGGCAGCCATAGAATCCTCGGAACCCTGGGGCGCTACTTCTTTGTGCCGGCGGCTTTGCCGCTTCCGCCGGGGGCACCGGCCGGAGAAACGACCACTGCCGTCTGAATGCTGTCCAGTTTCGGCCAGCCCTTGTCGAGATACGGCTTGCCGAGCTTTTCGATCTTATCCTGCTCGGGACCGTTTCCGCCCGGCGCCCCTTCTCCGTATCCGCTGTAGAGCTGCACGACGGTAGTCATCCCGCCTTCGAGCACCTGCCCGAACGGGGAAAAGCCCATTCCGTCGAGCCGCGCGTTGTTGCCCAGGTTGATGAAAAGCTGCGTCGTACGCGTGTTGGGGCCGGCTGTCGCAAAGGTGAGGAACCCGTTCTTGTTGCTCTGCTTGACCGGATCGTCGGGAATCGTCGCCTTCGACCACGCGGCCGACACCTGGGGGAAGGCGCTCAAGCCGAACTGCACCACAAAGCCGTCCAGCACGCGAAAGAACGCCGCCCCATCAAAAAACCGGTGCTTCACCAGGTTGTAGAAGCGGTCCGCCCCCAGCGGCGCCCACGCGCGCGTCACGCGCACCGTGAACTCGCCCTTGGTCGTGGTGAACTTCACGTCGAACGTCTCCGGCGCCTTTTCCTTCAATGCCGCAGGATCCAGCAATGCCTTGTCAAACGGCGCCGCCGCGCTCGCGCTCTTCTTCGCCGGCGCCTTTTTCGGCGCAGTCCCCTGCGGCTTGCCCGCCGCCGGCCCAGCCACGCCGGCAAGCGCCAGCGCCGCGACAACCCAGTGCATTCTCTTCATTTCTGCTCCCCTCCATGGACTCCAAGGCGCAGGCGCCGCCGTTATCTCCTCGCCGCGTTCATCTCCCGGCTCACGCGCTCCACTTCGCTCATAACTCGCAGCGTATTCTCGCCCAGAATCTTCCGCACGTCACTCTCCGAATATCCTTTTTTCAGAAGCCCCTCCGTGATTTTTGGCAGCTTCGACGCGTCCTCCATTCCCATTGGCATCACAGCGCCATCGAAATCCGACCCCAACCCCACGTGGTCCACCCCGGCGATTTTGACCGCGTGGTTGATGTGTTCGATGATCTTCTCCCAGTCGACCTGCGGCAGCTTGCCTTGGGTCATCGCCTCGCGCACCAGCCGGTCCAGTTCGACCAGTTCACAGGAACCGCCGTTTTCTCCGCAGCGTTTGCGCACTTCCGCCTGAATCGCCGTCTCAATCTCCGGATGGGTCTTTTCCGCATCACGAAATTCCTGGCTCAGAAAGCCCACGTGATAGTTGATGTGAATCACGCCGCCCTTCGCCGCCAGCGCCTTGATCATGTCATCGGTCATGTTCCGCGGAGCGTCGCAAATGGCGCGGCACGACGAGTGCGACGCAATCATCGGCGCCTTGCTTGTTTCCAGCGCGTCGTAGAACGTCTTGTCCGCGACGTGGGAGATGTCCACGATGACGCCCAGGCGATTCATCTCCCGCACCACCTCCTTGCCGAAATCCGTCAGCCCGTTGTGCGCCGCCGTGTCCGTCGAGGAATCCGCCCAATCGGTGTTCCCGCCGTGCGTGAGCGTCATGTAGCGCACGCCCAGAGCGGCATAGGTCCGCAGCACGCCCAGATCGTTGGCGATCATGTGCCCGCCCTCGACTCCCATCAGCGCTGCGATCTTGCCTTCCTTGTGAGCCTGGCGCACCTCGGCCGCTGTCGTCGCCAGGGCGAGGTCCGCCGGATGCTTGCGCACCTGCTCGCGCACGGCATCAATCTGCACAAGGGCGCGTTTCACCGCCTCGGGACCGATTACTTTGCTGGACATCCAAATGGAAAAGAAAATGCCGCCGAGGTTCCCTTCGCGCATGCGCGGGATGTCGATCGAGCCGGCCGCATCGCGG
>DASPOW010000399.1:0-2200 GCA_035625855.1 Candidatus Methylomirabilota bacterium
GATGCCCGGGCCGAGGAAAGCGGCGAACGCGATCGCCAAGAGGACTCCGGGAAAAGCGAGAAAGGTGTTGATCAGGATCACGTTCGTGAAACGGTCCAGCCATCCGCCGGCGTAGCCTGCCAGCGCGCCGATCGCGAGCCCGGTCAAGCCGCACCCGCAAACGACCGAGACAGCCACGAACAAAGAGACCCGCGCGCCGTGAAGGACGCGCGAGGCGACATCGCGGCCGAGTTCGTCCGTCCCCATCCAGTGGGAGCGATCGGGAGGGCTCAGCCTCGCGGGAAGATTCTGTGCGGAGGGGTCTGCCGGTGCGATCCACGGAGCCAGCACCGCGGCGAGGACAAGCAGCGCGGCCGCCGCAAAGCCGGCGCGTCCGAGAAGGCTGTGCCGAAGGAACGCGCGTAAAGACGCGAAACCGTTCATTGCAGGCGCACCCTCGGATCGATAACGGCGTAAAGAAAATCCGTCAGCAGGTTCACCAGAACATAGGAAATGCAGATGACCAGGATGCATCCCTGCAAAAGTGGATAGTCCCGTGCGGAGATGGCCTGGACGGTGAGGCGCCCCACCCCGGGCCAGGCAAAGATGGACTCTGTGACGATTGCTCCGGCAAGCAGCGTCCCAAATTGCAAGCCAAGAATGGTGATGATGGGAATCAGCGCATTGCGCAACGCGTGGTGGACCAGCACCGCGCGGGCAGTCAGGCCTTTTGCGCGAGCCGTGCGCACGTAGTCGCTGGAAAGCTCCTCAAGCATCGCTCCGCGGACCATTCGCGTGAGAATTGCGGCCAGCGCAGCGCCCAGCGTTACGGCGGGAAGTACGAAGGAAAGCGGCCCGTCGCGGCCGGAGACCGGGAGCGCTCCGAGCGCGATGGAAAAAACAAGAATCAGCAGCGGTCCGAGCGCGAAATTGGGCAGAGCCAGGCCGAAAAGGGTGAAGAACGACACAGCGCGATCCGCGGCGCGTCCGCGGCGGTGCGCAGCGAATACTCCCGCGGGAATGCCGATTGCCGCCGAAAGTAAGAGCGCGAGGAAAGCCAACTCCAGTGTGGCGGGATAGCGCTCGAAGAGCACGCGGCGGACCGGCGCCTGAAACTTGAGGGACTGGCCCATATCACCGCGGGCCAACTGGCGCAGATAGCGGCCGTACTGCACCGCGATGGGAAGGTCGAGGCCCAGAGAGTGCCGGAGCTGGGCAACCTCGCCGGGCGCGGCCCCCTCTCCGAGCATTTGCTGAACGGGGTCGCCGGGCACCATGTGGATGAGCAGGAACACCAACGTAAGCACGAGCCACAGTGCCGGGAGTGTGAGCAGCGTGCGATGCAGGAAGTGGCGCACTAAGCTCCCGCCTTGCGCTGTTCTGCGGACACCGGAGTTTGCGCCGGGGTTTGCGACGCCGGCTCTTTTTCTGAGAGCCGTGCTCGTTGCACCTTGACTCGGGCCAGGCGCCGGCCATCCACCTCGACAACGGTGAAGCGGTTGCCGCCGTACTCGAAGCTTTCTCCGCCGCGGGGAATGAAGCCGAGCTGCGCAAGGGCAAAGCCGGCCAGTGTCGCGTAAGCCGGGTCCTCGGGAATGCTGATGCCGTACTGTGTCTCGAGATCGCGAACGTTGAGCGCCCCGTCGAACACAATGGCCCCGTCGGCAAGCGTCAGCGGGCGTTCCACGACGTCGAATTCGTCATAAATCTCGCCAACAAGCTGCTCGAGAATGTCCTCGAGCGTGACCAGACCCAGCATGCTGCCGAATTCGTCCACCACGACCGCCATCGCGGCGTGCCGCGCGCGGAGTTCCAGGAGCAACTCGCTGGCCGGCTTCGTTTCTGGAACGATCAGGAGTTCACGAAGAACCTGGCGCAGCGAGAACTCCTGCGGCGGGAAGCCTTCTTCGACGCGCCGCTCGCGGTCGAGCAAAATCCAGAGCACGTCCTTGATGTGCACGTATCCGAGAATGTGATCCTCGCTGCCGCGAAAGACCGGGAGGCGCGACCTCTGCGTCGTGGCAAAGGTGCGCATCACGGCGTCGAGCGTCGCTTCTTCCGGCAGCAGGTGCACGTCCGGGCGCGGCACCATGATTTCCCGCGCCTGCACCTGGCCGAGCTCAATGGCGCTTAGGATGAAGCGCTCCTCCCCGGGGGCCAGCAGGCCGCGTTCGCGAGCCTGCTGAATCTGGATCTGCAGCTCTTCGGTCGAGTGCGGCAC
>DASPOW010000400.1:0-8857 GCA_035625855.1 Candidatus Methylomirabilota bacterium
GGATCCAGAGATCAAGGCCGAAAATTTGCATCGCTTGCGGCGCGTCGAGGGCCAAGTGCGGGGATTGCAGAGAATGGTCGCCGAGGAGCGGTATTGTGCAGACATCCTGATGCAAGCTGCTTCCGTGGAAGAAGCCTTGCGCAGTGTGTGCCGGGAGCTGATGCGCAATCACCTGCGTCACTGCGCAGGCCGGACGATTCGAACAGGCTCGAAGGCCGAAGCCGAGGCAATGTATCGCGAGCTTGTCAGCCTGATGGACCGGCATTCGCGTTAAGCGGACTTTGTCAGAAATAACATGGAACGCGATCCAGTTTGCGGCATGGCCGTGAACCCGCAACACCCGGCGGCGGTCTCTGAGCACAACGGGACGCGGTATTTCTTCTGCTGCGATGGCTGCCGGCGGAAGTTCGTGGCGCATCCCGAGGAATACCTTGTCAGTCGGCCACCGGCGCCCGAGCGCGAACCGCAAACAACCGCGGCTGCGGGGTCGAAGGGAACCCTCTACACCTGCCCCATGCACCCGGAAGTAAGACAGCTCGGGCCGGGGGCCTGCCCGGAATGCGGCATGGCTCTGGAGCCCGCGGACGTGCTGGCGGAGACCCAGGCGGATCCCGAGCTTGCATCGATGTCGCACCGATTCTGGGTCAGCGCGGCGCTTTCCGTGCCGGTCTTGCTGCTGGCGATGTGGGGTGACCGCTGGCTGCCCGAATGGGTCCGGGACTCACGCGTTTGGATTGAGTTTGCTCTGGCCACTCCGGTTGTGCTGTGGGGAGGAGCGCCCTTTTTCGTGCGAGCTTGGGCCTCGCTGGTGAATCGCAGTCCCAACATGTTCACGCTGATTTCCCTGGGTACGGGCTCGGCCTATGCGGAAAGTGTCGTCGGCACGCTTTTTCCTCAATGGTTCCCGGCGTCCGCCCGCGGCGGTATGGGAGAAGTTCCGGTCTATTTCGAGGCCGCCGCAGTAATCACCACGCTCGTTCTTCTGGGGCAGGTGCTGGAACTCCGCGCGCGTCGCCGGACTGCCGGCGCCATCCGTGCTTTGCTGGAACTGGTCCCGATGATGGCCCATCGCATCGCAGCCGATGGAACCGAGAAGGACGTTGCGATTGAGGCCGTGCAGAAGGGCGATCAGCTTCGCGTGCGGCCGGGCGAGAAGGTGCCCGTCGACGGCGAGGTGCTGGGCGGAGTCAGCACCGTCGACGAGTCCATGGTGACGGGCGAGCCGCTTCCGGTCGAGAAAACGCCCGGGGACAAGGTCATCGCCGGAACACTGAATCAGCTGGGCGGGTTCGTGCTGCGCGCGGAGCGCGTGGGAGCGGAGACGCTCCTCGCGCAGATTGTGCGCATGGTCGCCGAGGCGCAGCGCAGCCGCGCCCCGGTGCAACGGGTTGCAGACCGCGTTTCCGCCTGGTTTGTCCCGGCCGTCGTCATAGCGGCGGCGCTCGCCTTTGCTGCCTGGACTTTCTGGGGACCTGAACCACGCTTCGCGCACGCGTTGCTGAGTGCCGTTTCCGTTTTGATTATTGCCTGTCCGTGCGCCTTGGGGCTGGCGACGCCCATGTCCATCATGGTTGCGGTGGGCCGCGGAGCGCAGTCCGGCGTTTTGGTTCGCAACGCGGAAGCCCTGGAACGGCTGGCGAAAGTGGACACGCTGGTTCTGGACAAGACAGGAACCCTCACCGAAGGCAAGCCAGAGGTCGCCAGCGTGGAGCGGCTTGCGGGAAGCGGTTTGACAGAGGACGCGTTGCTTTCCCTTGCGGCGAGCATCGAGCACTCAAGCGAACATCCCCTGGCGAGAGCGATTGTGCGTGCCGCGCAGGAAAAGAATCTGCCGATTGTTCCGGCCAGCGATTTTGAGGCTACTCCTGGTGGCGGGGTTGCGGGCCGCGTTATGGCCAAGGCAGTCATCGCCGGTACGGCGCGGTTTCTGCAATCGCGAAGCGTGCCGGTCCCGCCGGAGGGCGGAATGACTTTTCCCGAAGGAAGCGAGTCCGCTGCGAGCGCAGTTTACGTTGCGGTGGATGGCCGGATACGTGGGGCGATCCTGCTGACGGATCGCGTCAAACCGGGCGCAGCCGACGCCGTCCGAGCCTTGCAGAGGGCAGGCTTGCGGTTGGTCATGGTGACCGGCGACCGCCGCACCTCGGCCGAACAGATCGCGAGACAACTGGGCATCGAATCGATCAAGGCGGAAGTGCAGCCGCAACAGAAGGGCGAAATTGTCGAGCGTCTGCGCCGGGAGGGTCGCATCGTAGCTATGGCTGGAGACGGAATCAACGACGCCCCGGCCCTTGCCGTCGCCGACGTGGGCATCGCCATGGGAGACGGCACGGACGTAGCCATCGAAAGCGCGGGCATCATCCTGGTGAAAGGCGACTTGCGGGGAATCCTTCGGGCGCTTGCTCTTAGCCGCGCGACGCTGCGGAACATCCGCCAGAATCTCGTATTTGCGTTTCTCTACAACGCGCTGGGAATTCCCATCGCTGCGGGCGCATTCTTTCGAGTATTCGGATGGGTGCTGAGCCCGATGCTAGCGAGCGCCGCGATGAGCTTCAGCTCGGTTTCCGTGATTGGCAACGCCCTTCGCTTGCGCCGCGCACGCTTGCAGGCGTAAAGGAGCGCCTGCCTAAGCGACGGGTCACTTCTTGGGAGGTTCGAGAAGCCAAATCTCATCGGTGTCGTGCACGGAGTTGGTAGAAACGAGCCGCTTCCCGTCCGGCGACAAATCAAATGGAAAGTTGATGCCGTCAAAATCGAGCCCGCGAAGAACCGTCACCTTTCCGGTCTTCAACGAAAAGATGCGAATCTCTTCGTTCTGGTTTGCGCCGATCCCCTGAAAGCCGATCTGGGTTCCATCCGGCCACCAGACGGGCCACCCTCCGGTATCCGTCAAGCGGCGCAATTCCGTGCCGTCGGAGCGGACCAGCCAGATGCCATTGAAAAAGTCGCGGTCGGCCGAGAACGTGATCCACTTGCCGTCCGGAGACCACCGCGGCACAGCCGAAGGGCCTTCCGTCAGACGCCTTGGCGGGGCGGACCCGTCCATCGGCGAAATGTAGACATGAGATGCTTCGTTTTCGACGCGCGCGAACGCAATCCAGCGGCCGTCCTTCGATATATCCGCATAGGAATCGCTGGAAGCCCCCGCGAACTTCAGTTGCGCCGGCGGCGAACCGTTGCGCAGGGCCCTCCAAATCGCAGGCTTCTCCGCGCCCCAGGTGTGGAAAAGGATCGTTTGGCCTCCAGGGGCATACCTTGGATAAACCTCGGACGCCTTGCCTCGGGTGAACTGTTCCGGCGTGCCTCCGCTCGCGCTGACAATCCAGATATGCCACGCACCGTCCGTCTCGCTCCGGCTGTAGGCAATCTCTTTTCCGTCCGGCGAGAATGCGGGCGCCCAGAGGACCTCACGGTCGGAGATCAGCGTGGAGATTTTGCCGGAGAGAAGTTCCATCAAGAACACAATTCCATGAGACCGCGAGTTGCGGAAAGCGATCGCCCCGTTTCGCGAGACGCTCGGGGTATAGTCGGGCCCCGGACCTGAGGTGAGGCGAACGGGCGGGCCGCCATCGATCGGCTGCCACCAGAGGTTCGGGGCTCCGCCGCGGCTCGAGCGGTGAATCACCCCCCGCCCGTCAGGGGAGAACACCGGGTCGTCCGAGTACACCCCGGCGGGATCATGCGTCAGCGGCCGCGCCGGGCCGCCAGCCAAAGGCAGTAGCCAGACCTGGCGGCTGGCGCCCCCACGGCTTCGGGCGACCGCGATGGTCGAGCCATCTGGAGACCAACTCGGCTGGCCAAAAAACGGGAACTCCGCGTCTCCTTCGAGGAGCACCTTCAACCCTGCGCCGTCCGCCGCGGAGCTTGAAAGCGTCTCTGCCTTGCCCGGTTGGCGTTCGACGAACGCCAAGCGGTTTCCGTCCGGCGACCACGCCGGGCGGCTTGCGTTCGCCACGATGGGCAGTGGCTGGCCGCCGAGTGTGGGAACAATGCAGATTTCGGTGCTGTCCTGATTCGGCTTGCGCCTGGCAAACGCAACGTGCTCTCCGTCGGGAGCGAACTGGGGGTCTGCCTTTGCCGAATCGTCGTTCGTCAACTGCACACGATCGCCTCCGGAGATTCGCGTCACGTAGAGTTGCGGGTGGCGACCCTTGTCCTCGATGTACGCGATCATCTTCCCGTCCGGCGATAGAGCCGGACCTCCCAGCGGAACCTGCGACGACAGCAATAAGCGCAGCGTCCCTTCCGCGGCCGTCGGCAGGCCCGGACCACCCGGGGGCTTGCGCCGAAGCACGACGATTCCTGCCACCACCAAAGCCAGAACCGCAATCCCGACGGCCGCCAGCAAGCCGGCCCGGCTCCCCTGCGGCGCAACAGCCTGCCCGACGGCTGTGTGCCCTTGGGACTGCAGCGCTTCCAGCGCTGCGCGGACCTCGCTGGCACGCTGGTAACGCTGCTCCGGTTGCTTCGACAGGCAGCGCGTGATGATGGCGCGCAGTCCCGGAGAGACGTGCGGTGAGAGGGGTGCCGGAGGCTCGCGCAGGATCGCCGTCGTCAGCTCGAACTTGGTGCGGCCCTGAAAAGGAGGCGTTCCCTGGGCCATCTCGTACAGCAGCACGCCCAGTGACCAGATATCGCTGCGCATGTCCGCTGGCGCGCCCCGCAGCGTTTCCGGCGCCATGTACGCCGGTGTCCCGACGATTGTGCCTGTTTCGAGCGCCGAGTCCTCCATCACGGTGGCGCCGTTCATGGCGACTTGCCTGATTCTCGCCGCCAGGCCGAAGTCCAGGACCTTGACTTGCCCCGAAGGCGTAACCCGAATGTTGGCGCCCTTAAGGTCGCGGTGAAGAATTCCTCGCTCGTGCGCGTGCTCCAGCGCGGAAGCAATCTCGATCCCGTACTGCAACACGGTTTCCGTCGGAAGTCCGTCCGCGGGGATGCGCCGGTTCAGCGATTCGCCCTCGACGAACTCCATAGCGATGTAGGCTTGTTGATCGGCTTCCCCGACCTCGTACACCGTGCAGATATTCGGATGGTTCAACGCCGAGCAGGCGCGCGCCTCGCGCAGCAATGCTTCGCGGGCGTTTCCGGGCGTGTTCGCTCCCGGAGTGAGCACCTTCAGAGCGACGTCGCGCTCCAGGGTCTCGTCCCGGGCCCGGTAGACCACTCCCATGCCCCCTGAGCCGGCCTTTCCCAGGATTCGATAGTGAGCCAGAATCTGGCCGATCATAGCGCCCCGCCCTGACCGCGCATATTAGGCCGCTCCCAGCGGCGGGTCAATTCCACGCCGGGCAGGAGATTCTCCCGGAGGCAGGACGTTTCGCGTCTCCCGTCGTCTAATCGCATGGAACCGGAACATTTGCCCTTGCCCTGTCGTATGAACGGATAGCAACTGCCAGCCTGAAAGCGGGGTCTGTCATGCTCGGAAATGGCAATGGAAGCGGCAAGAACGCCAGGAAGAGCCGCCGCAGGATTGTGTGGATCTCCGCGGTAGCGGTCGTGCTGGTGGGCGGAGGATTTGGCGTGAAGGCGGCCCTGCAGCCCAGCCGGACGATTGACCCTTCGAAGCTGGCGTCGGTTGAGCGGGGCGACCTGGCCCGCGTGGTGGTCGCAACCGGCAAGATCCAGCCGCTCTCCAAGGTCGAGGTGAAGTCCAAGGCCAGCGGCATCGTCAAGCAGATTCACGTGGACTACGGCGACCGGGTAAGAGTCGGGCAAGTGCTGGTCGAACTCGACAAGGTTCAGCTCGAAGCAAATGTGAGAGAGGCCCAGGCCAACCTGCAGGCGGCGGAAGCCGCCTTGACCGGCGCCCAATCCGTCCTCGAACGCAACAAAGTGGACGCAGAAGGGCCGGATGTGCCTTTTCTGAAGCTCGCCTTGGACCGTGCGGCGAGCATGTACAAAGACGGCCTGGTTGCAAAGGCGGTCGTGGAAGACGCCGACAAGGCTTACCAGCTCGCTTTGAACAAACAGATTAGCGCGCAGCGCAACCTCGCGGTTTCCCGCGCGGACATCGCCAAGGCCGAGGCGCAGCTTGCGCAGGCGCGCGCGGCCCTGGAGCGGGTTGAAGAGGATCTGCGCAATTCCACCATCGTCAGCCCCATTGACGGCATCATTCTTTCCCGCGATGTCCAGTTGGGCGATGCCGTCAGCTCCATCCTGGTGCTTGGCTCGCAGGCGACCCTGGTGATGACCCTCGGCGACATCCGCGAGGTCTACGTGCAGGGCAAAGTCGACGAGGCCGACATCGGCAAGGTGTATCTGGACCAACCCGCGCGTATTGTCGTGGAATCGTTCAAAGACAAGAAGTTCGAGGGTAGGGTCACCAAGATTTCGCCCCTGGGCAAAGAGAAAGACAACGTGACCACCTTCGAGGTGCGCGTTTCCATCCAGAACCCGTCGCTCGAACTCAAGGCCAACATGAGCGCAAACGCGGAAATCCTTCTGGAAGAGAAAAAGAACGTTTTGATGGCGCCCGAGGCCGCGATGATCTACGACAAAGAGCGGAAGGCTTCGGTCGAAGTCCCGGATCCGAAGGCTGAGAACGGCCGCAGAAAAGTCCCGGTGAAGCTCGGAATTTCGAACGGCGTGAAGACCGAGATACTCGAGGGACTGAACGAAAAGCAACAGGTCATCCTGCAATAGCCCGGAGAAACGGCGTGTCTTTCCGCGATCTCCTGCACGACACCTTCGCCACGCTGTGGGCGCATAAACGGCGAACCCTGCTGACGATGTTCGGAATCGCGTGGGGAATCATCTCCATCACCGTGATGATCGCAGCCGGACAGGGCCTGGGAGTCGGCATCCAGAAACAGCACGAGACGTTCGGCAAGGACGTCATGATTGTTTTTGCGGGACGCACCAGCATGCAGGCAGGCGGAATGCGGGCGGGGCGCGCCGTCATGTGGACGGAGGACGACTACATCGCAGTCAAGAAGGAGTCGCCCGCGTGCAAGCACGTGATGCCCGAACTCGGCAACCAGGTCCAGGTGCACAGCGCATTCAACAGCGGCAAGATGGCCGCCGTCGGGGCCCTGCCGGAATTCGCGGAGATTCGCAGCATCGGTGTGGCCCGGGGGCGCTTTTACAACTACGCCGACAATGACGAGGCCCGCAACGTCGCTTTTCTCGGAAGCGAAGCGAAGAAGCAGCTTTTCGCGGACCGCGAGGCGCTCGGCGCCACGATCTGGCTCAACGAAATCCCCTACACGGTTATCGGCGTGATGCAGCCGAAGGACCAGAACTCAAGCTATGACGGCTTCGACTCGCGCAAGATTTTCATTCCCTACAACGCAGTGAAGCGTGACTTTCCGAATAAGCCGCCGCTTCCGGAGCATTCCGTCGACCGCCTGTTGGTCGCCCCCTGGTCCCTCGACACGCACATGGACTGCGTGCGCCAGGTCCGCGGAACGCTGGGCCGGCTGCATCACTTCGATCCGCGGGACAAAGAAGCGGCAGGAATATGGGACACAGTGAAAGATGCCCAGGCCGACTGGATGATTGTTAATGGCATGAAGGTATTTATGGGGGCCGTCGGCGTAGCCACGCTGTTTCTCGGTGGAATCGGCGTAATGAACGTGATGCTCGTATCCGTGCGTGAGCGCACCCGCGAAATCGGCGTTCGCAAGGCCCTCGGCGCCACGCGGCGTTCTATCCTTCGCCAGTTTTTTCTCGAGACGGTCATCGTTGTCGCCCTAAGCGGCGGAGCAGGCCTGGCGCTGGCTTACGGCTTCTGTCTGCTGGTGAATCTGCTGCCCATGCCGCCTTTCTTCGCGGGACTGCTGACGGACTGGAGAGTCGGCTTCGTTTCGATCGTGTTGCTTGGCGCTGTGGCGGTGCTGTCCGCAGTTTATCCGGCGAGCCGCGCGGCATCGGTCGATCCGATCGAGGCGCTGCGGTTCGAGGCGGGAGGATAGATGCTCGGCCCGATTTTCCGGGAGGCATGGGCGGCGCTCGGCAGAAACCCGGTGCGCAGCATTCTTACGATGACCGGAATCGTCTGGGGCATTGTCGCGGTTACTCTGCTCATCAGCTACGGCTCCGGCTTTCGCGGCGTGCTGATGTACACCTTCGAGGTCTTCGGCAAGGGTGCTGTCGTCTGCTGGCCGGGGACGACGAGCGAACAGGCCGGCGGCGAGCGAGCCGGCAAAGTCGTCCGCTTCGAACAGGAAGATGCGGACTGGGTCAAGGCGCAATCGCCTCTGGTGCGGCGCGTCACGCTCGAGACCGTGCGCTTCAAGGCCATCACACATAACGAACGGCTTTCGGACACTGCCATCCGCGGCGTTTATCCCGAGTACGGCGAACTACGCAACGAGGAGCCCGCGGAGGGCCGCTGGTTTACGCCGGACGACATCGCCGAGCGCCGCCGGGTTGTCTTTCTAGGTGCGCGGCTGCGCAAGAAGATCTTCAGCGGAGAGCCGGCCGTAGGCGAGCCGGTGCGCATTGACGGGGTCCCTTTCATTGTCATCGGCGCGATGGACTTCAAGTTTCAAGACAGCAACTATTTCACGAGCGACGACAATTCGGCCTGGATTCCCTACACCACGGCCGGAGAAATGTGGGACGCAAAGTATGCGAGCGTCATGATTTTTGCTCCAATTGCGCCGCGTTTCGAGGCTGCGGCGATGCGCCAGGTGCGCGCGGCCGTCGCCAATCGCCAGCGGTTTTCTCCGACGGATCAACGGGCCATCACCATGTTTGGGCGCGAAGAATTCAAGCCCATCCTCGACGGGATTACGATCGGCATCGAGGCGCTGCTGGGCCTCATCGGCGCGCTGACGCTAGGCATCGGCGGCGTCGGAGTGATGAACATCATGCTCGTGTCCGTCGAGGAACGCGTCCGCGAGATCGGCCT
>DASPOW010000401.1:0-2468 GCA_035625855.1 Candidatus Methylomirabilota bacterium
CCGGAGCGGCGGCCATAGTGTCTCCTGGCGATTTGAACGGTCGGACCGGAAGGACCGAGGAACGCGAGAGGATTCTAGCCCCGGTCCATGGGCTGAAACAAGGCGTTGGTGCAAGTCGCCGGCACAAGCCGCCGAATCAAGCGGCCGGAAACTGGCCGGAGCTTTCCCTGGGCCGGCCGGGCGCGGGTAAGATGGCCCCATGCAGAACGCCACGCCGGCAGCGATTGCGGTCCTTGTCGTCGAACTTGCGCCGGCTGCAGCGTTCGGATTTGCCGCAGACCGCGCGGCGAAGGCGATAGCGCGCCGGCCGGGTACACTGCGCATCCTGCTTCCCGCCCTGCTGGTGTTGCCCTACGTTGCGATTGCAATGCTCCAGCACATCTTTCGCTGGCAGTGGTTTGCGCTGTACGCCTTGCTGCCGGCGTGGATCGCGTGGCTGCTGGGGCAGGCGACAACGGCTGATCCCGAGCAGCGCGGCAACTGGCGTGACGCCGTCATTCTGCTCGTGCTGGGCCTCGCGGTTGACCTGCGCTGGTTCGACGCAGCCTGGCCCGTGGGCTGGCGGGGATTGGGCAACCTGCTTCTTGTGGATGCGGGCTTGTACGGTTTTCTCGGAATCCGCCGCCTGACGGGCACGGGATTCGATTTCCATCTGCGCTGGAGCGATTGGAAGACCGGCCTGCGGGAGCTTTCTTTTTTTGCGCCTGTCGTGCTGCTCCTCGGTCTGGCCCTTGGTTTTCTCCAGCCTCATCGCAATCTTCCGGCGATCGGCAAAGCAGTGCTGCAATGGGCGGGCATCTTCGTTTTTGTCGCCGTTCCGGAGGAGCTGTTCTTTCGCGCCTGGGTGCAGAACCTTCTGGAGCGGCGCGTGGGACGCCGGGCCGCCCTGGTAACGGCTTCGATATTGTTCGGCCTGTCCCATTTCAACAAACGCCTTGATGTAAACCCCGGGCACTTCAACTGGCGCTACGTCTTGCTGGCGACGATCGCGGGCATCTTCTACGGGCGGGCGTGGCGCGAGCAGCGGCGCGTGCCGGCCTCGACCATCACGCACACGTTTGTGGACTGGATCTGGTCGTGGTGGTTCTGAAAGCGGGCGCAGGGCAGTCTTCATCTACTGCGTCCCGTGATACCGCAAGTATCCCAAGCCTACGCGCAGATGGTGGTGCAACGCGTCGGGAACGCAGACGGCGAAGCAGAGGCCGAGCAGTCCCTGGGCCAGGCCCAATGCGTAAAGATTGCGGTAGCGCCGAAACAGGGCACAGGAGACTACGCCCCAGACCAGGGTGGCCGCCGTCAGCGCAAGATTCGGGAGGTGAGCCAGAGCGAAAAGGACGCCCGTTAAACCTACGGCGATGTTTTCGTTCCCAATCAGACGGATGAGCCGCGGCAAGAAATAATCGTTCAGCAGGAACTGCTGGTAGAGCGTCCACAGGATGTAACCCGTGATGTGCTGAAGGTCGCCGTTGAAGAGCGGATGCAGCGTTCCGAGCCGCCGGGCAACCAGCATGCTCACGCCGGCGATAACGATTGCGGCGGGTAGGATCCAGAGAGAAGGGACCAGGCCGCGGCGGCCCAGGCCCAGCTCGTTCCGTGTGGGCCAGCGCGCGACCACTACCGCCAGCGTGAAGATCAGCACAATCGGAGACGCGATGCGCTGGGGGAGGTCGGGCATCCAGATGACGCCTACGATCAGCCCGTAGCCGAGAATCACCTCGATCAAGTCACGCGTAGAGCTGGGCTGCGTGCCAGACATTGGGCCAGTATGGCACAGGCGCCGGCTCTTCGAGCGCGCTCCGCTGCTGCGAGGAGGCGTCTTAAACCATTTCCGGAGTTGCTTCGAGAAGGCTGCGGGTGTAGGCGTGCTGGGGGCTTTCCGAGATCTGCGCCGCGTCGCCGATCTCGACGATTTTTCCGCGATACATGACCGCGATGCGCGTTGAAAGATAGCGCACGACCGGCATGGAGTGCGAAATGAAAAGATAGGTTAGGCCAAAGTCGCGCTGCAGTTGTGCCAGCAGGTTGACGATCTGGGCCCCCACGCTGACGTCGAGCGCAGAGACGGGCTCGTCGCAGACGATGAATTTCGGACGCAACGCGAGCGCCCGGGCGATGCCGATGCGCTGGCGCTGTCCGCCGGAGAATTCGTGAGGGTAGCGGCGCAGGGCGGATTCATCGAGGCCGACGGCGCACAGAAGTTCGGCGACGCGCCTTCGGCGAGCAGCCTTTCCCTCGGCGGCTGAAGCCAAGAGTTCTTCTGCGGAGGTTTCGGCGCGACTGAGGTCGCGCCCTGCCCGGTCATGCACGCGAGTCGACCGCTCATTAGTAGCACCCTCTCGTTCGTGGATGATCAGCGGCTCGGCGATCACGTCTTCCACCCGGAATCTTGGGTCGAGCGATGCGAAGGGATCCTGGAAGATGATTTGCAGGTCGCGCCGCAGGCGGCGCATCTCATTTTTCCCGGCGGA
>DASPOW010000402.1:0-2849 GCA_035625855.1 Candidatus Methylomirabilota bacterium
TGCGATGTCGCCACGGCCAAAGACGGCGCCGACGCGCTCCTCAAGATCATCGATGAAGTGCCCGACGTGATCATCTGCGACTATAAGATGCCCGGCCTCGACGGCCGGCAGTTGTACGAGAAGATTCGCGCCCGCGACAAAACCCGTCACATTCCCTTTCTTTTCATGGCCAGCCGTGCGGACATCGAGGAGCGCCTGCGGCCGCTCGTGGACGGCGTCGAGGAGTTCGTCGCCAAGCCGTTTTTTGTGAAGGACCTCGTGGGTATCGCGAAGAAAGTGGTGGACCGCCTCCACCTGGAAAAGCTGCAGCAGCGAGCCTCGCGGCCCGGGGTGATTCAGGGCCGCCTCGAGGAAATGAGTATTGTGGACCTGATGCAGTCCATCGAGATGGGGCAGAAGTCCTGCCGGTTGACCGTGCTCCGCGACGGCGAGCAGGCCGAGCTGTACTTCGCCGGCGGCCAGTGTCGCCACGCGAAGTCGGGCAAGCTCGAAGGCGACGAGGCAGTTTACCGCGCCGTGGGATGGAGCGAAGGCGAGTTTGAGATTGATTTCAACGCCGCCAAGACCCCCCGCGAAACCACAACGCGCTCGACAACCGGCCTCTTGATGGAAGCAATGCGCCTGATGGACGAAGCCAACCGCGACGCCGTCGAAACGAAATAGCACAGTTCCATGGAGCCTTCTTCTTCCCTGCATGTCGCCATCCTTACGGTGAGCGATTCCGTGACCAAGGGAGTCTATGCAGACCGGTCCGGCCCTGCTGTGGCCGAAGCTTGCCGCGTCCACGGCTGGAAAGTCGCGGCGACAGCAGTTCTTCCCGACGAGCAAGCCAAAATTGAAGGGCAGCTTCGGGATTGGGCCGATAGCGGCGCATACGAATTGATTCTTACCGCCGGTGGAACCGGCATCGGCCCGCGGGACGTCACTCCCGAAGCAACCGCCGCGGTGTGCTCCAAGCTGATCCCCGGCCTCGCGGAGGAGATGCGCCGAAAGGGTCTCGCCTCGACGCCGCGTGCGGTGCTCTCGCGCTCCGTCGTAGGCGTCCGTGGGGCGACGCTCGTGGTCAACTTGCCTGGCAGCCCAAAGGGCGCCGCGGAATCGCTGGCCGCCATTGCCACGCTCCTGCCCCACGCCGCGAAGATTGTGCGCGGCGAGCGCCACGACTAGCCTCATCGGGAGGATTTCCGGCTCCCGCAGTACCTGAACGGTGTGCTAGGATGCTCGGCGGTAAAACGCGTGCCAAGCGGATACATTCCGTTGCTGATCTTCGCCGTACTGGTGGCTGCATTCCCTGCTGTCACCCTGATCCTGTTTAAGTTCATCCGGCCGGACTCGCGCGCCGTCGGAGCCAAGCTGAAGCCGTATGAGTGCGGCGTGCCCGCCGAGGGTGATTCGCGCGGCCGGTATTCCGTGCGCTTCTACATCATCGCCATGCTGTTTGTAATTTTCGACGTGGAGACAATGTTCTTGTTCCCTTGGGCCATTCAGTTCAAGGCGCTGGGCATACTGGGTTTCGTCTCCATGATCGTGTTCCTGGGAATCCTGCTCGCCGGTTACGTTTGGCTGTACCGCAAGGGCGCGCTCGACTGGGTTTAGGCCGGGCGCAGCATCGCCCCACTCCTTGCACACATCAAACGACGTTGCTAGAGTCTGGCCGCGCACGAGCGCGGAGGTCGGACTTGACCGCAGCGGGCTTTCGACGGCTGGCTCTGCGACTGCCGGAGGCCACGGAGGGTTCCCATTTCGGCAATGCGGATTTTCGCGTTGCGGGGAAAATCTTCGCCACGCTGGCCTTACAGCGCGAAGGCTACGGCGTGCTGTTGCTCACGCCGGAGCAACAGGCCGGCATGGTTGAAGATGCGCCGGAGATCTTCTCACCGGTCCCCGGCGGGTGGGGACGCAGCGGCTCGACGCGTGTAAAGCTGGCAAGCGTCCTGCCGGACGTGCTGGAGTCCGCGCTGCGTTTGGCATGGAGCCGGAAGGCGCCGAAGCGCCTGTTGGGTGCAACCCGGTCGTCTTGACCGCCGCGCGACTGGAACTATTTCCGCATCCCCTGGAAACCTCGTATTGGGCCTGCGCATCGCACATGAAGATGCAAATGCTTCTCAGAGTTCACCCCGATCGATGCTCTTGCACTGCCTTAGCCGCCGCCGTTGTTTTTCCGCTGCTGGCGGTTTGGGGCGTCCGCGGCCAGGAACCGCAGCCGCCCAAAATCGCCGTGGAAGTGAAGGCTGTGAACGTCCTGGCGACCGTCCGCGACAGACATGGGAAAATCGTCTCCACCCTGACGAAGGACGATTTCACGGTCCAGGAAGACGGCCGCCCGCAAATCCTCAACTATTTCGCGCGAGGCAGCGACCTGCCCTTGCGACTGGGTCTGCTCGTGGACACGAGCTTGAGCCAGCGCCGCGTCATGGACCAGGAGCGAACCGCGAGCTACAGCTTTCTGGACCAACTGCTGCGCCAGGACAAGGACCTGGCTTTCGTTATCCACTTTGATCGAGAGGTGGAATTGCTGCAGGACTTTACGGCGTCGCGGCCGAAGCTGCAGGCGGCGCTGCAATCCCTGCAGACGCCGCAATTCGACTCGGACCGTGGAAGCAGCGGCGGCGGGCGTGGTGGGCGAGGCTCGGGACGCAGAGGCGCGGGAACGCTTCTCTACGATGCAGTTTATTTGGCGGGGGACGAGCTAATGAGCAAGCAGCAGGGACGCAAGGCTTTGATCGTCCTCTCCGATGGAGTGGATCGCGGCAGCAAAGAAGGCTTGACGACCGCAATTCAAACGGCGCAGCACGCCGACACCATCGTTTATTCCATCCTGTTTAAGGACGAAGAGGGCTATGGCTATC
>DASPOW010000403.1:0-3351 GCA_035625855.1 Candidatus Methylomirabilota bacterium
AGTCTTCCACACTCACCGCTTCCGATGCGGGCGCGTACTCGGTCCCCGGCAGCCCGATATCCACGATGCCTTCCAGCACCACGACGT
The DNA here is from genome assembly GCA_035625855.1 of Candidatus Methylomirabilota bacterium. Lineage (GTDB taxonomy): Bacteria > Acidobacteriota > Terriglobia > Acidiferrales > UBA7541 > Acidiferrum. The sequence goes on from DASPOW010000403.1 coordinate 88, forward strand.
ACTTCACTCCCGGCACATCCAGCACGTCGCGGTCGAAGCGCGCCAGGCCGCTGACTCCCAACTCCACGGCGCCCGCCGGGGCGTCGTGCAGAATGCGGTTGCCGATGATTCCTGCATTCACCACGCCCCGCGGCAGCCCGCGTTCCGCGAGCCTCTTGGCGAGAAAGTCCGGCCAGCGGTGATTCGCGTTCGGCGTGGAACCGTCGCCGTCAATGCGCGAATCGCCGAAAAACGCGATGGCGCTTGCCCCAGGCGTCCCGCTGACGTCCACTCCCGCCAGGAAGACCCACGAATGAATTTCCCGCGCCCTCTCCATCGAAGCCGCGCCGGTCGCGTCGCCGTCGCCCACGTAGGAAGTCTGTTGCGCCAGGTAATGAATGCCTGCCCCTCCGGCTTCGTGCGGGAAAAAGATGCTGATTGCCACATCGCTTCCGGGCGGCACTCCCAGCGCGACCGGATCGCTCGCGACAACCGCATTCGGCGGAATCCAAATTCCCCGCGCCCCGCCAAACGTCAGCGCGCGGTCCGTGGACGCCTGAATCGCCGATCCCGATGCGCGCAGCGCGACGTGAGCCGCGCCGATTTCCAACGGCCGGCCCCCGAACGCGTTCGAGAAGCGCACCCGGATTGCGGGACCGCCCAGACTCAAATGCACGATTTCCCGCACCGTCTGGTTGCTGAATACCAGACTGCTCTTCCGCATTCGCGCTTCCTCCCGCGGAGCAGACGCGCTTGCGCCCCAGCTCGCTACCCAGTGGGACTTCGGCGCCGGCCCGGCGCCGCCCGAAATCAGGGCAAGCATCGCCACGGCGATTCTTGCCGGTCTGGCGTTGTCGCGCCGGAAAAGCCGGAAGAAGGAAAACGTGCGCCTCTGACGGTCGGTCATAGCGTCGCGCTCATTTCATCGCCGAAAAGTCGGTCGGACGCATGAAGACTTCGTCCACATGGAACTCTTCTCCGGTTTTTTCGATGATGAGCTTCGCGGCTTCCGCGTCCGGCCGGGTTGCCGGATCAATGTACAGCTCGTGCCAGCGCTTCTTGGCCTCCTCGCGGTTCGGAAAAGCCAGCAGGTACACAAACGTGTCCCTCCAGGCCGGATCCTCGTTTGGCACCCAGAAACCGACAACGTCGAGACCGTGCTTGGTCATCAGCCTTGCGTGTTCCCGGAAGATGGCTTCCAACTCAGGTGCTTTCCCCGGAAGCGTGTGGTAAATCATCAGCTCGAAGACGCGGCCGCTCTCGGTTCTTGCTTTTTTCGCCTGCATCCAGCGCGCGGTCGTCAGCGCTCCGGCGGCGAAGAAAACAGCGGCGATGCCGCACGCCATCCACCCATGGAACCGGCGGCGATCCGGTGCGGCTGCAACGGGGTTCGTGCTCATAAACTCCCTCTCCTTTGGTTTACCGCGGCGCGTTCTCGGTCCCGCCCGCGGTTGACCGCTCGCGCCCGTCTTTATATCATGTCAGTCAGTCAACTGACTATAGGGGGCCCGGAATGCTTCAGGCGCAAAAGGAGAATCGCGGCCGCCTCGTGGATGCCGCGCTCAGGATCACCTGCCGCTACGGCTTCGGCGAAGCGTCCATCGCCGATATCGCCGAGGAAGCCCGAATCCCTGTGGGTAATGTCTATTACTACTTCAAGACCAAGGACGAGATCGGCGGCGCCGTCGTCGAAAGGCGCGTTTGGCGGTTGAAGAAACTCCTCCGGGAACTCGACAAGGAAGACTCTCCCAAAAACCGCCTCTGCGGCTTCGTTCAGATCAAAGTCCGCAACCGCGAGGAACTCGCCCGCTCCGGCTGCCCGGTTGGCACCCTCTGCTCCGAACTCCGCAAGCAGAGTCCGCGCCTCGCCGCAAAGGCCGCCGCAATATTCACCGAAGCTCTAGCCTGGCTTGAGACCCAGTTCCGGGCCCTGGGCAAGGGCGCCGATTCCCGCGGCCTTGCCTTGCATCTTCTTTCCGCCACCCAGGGTGTCTCTCTCCTCGCTCATGCCTTCCACGACCCGCGCCTCATTGACATCGAGGCCGCTCGCCTCAAGCGCTGGATCCGCTCCCTCTGACCCGCCGCTGACGCCCGCCAAAGGCGCCCGCGTGCCTTAATTCGGCGCGGAATCCTTGTACCAGCCCGTGAAGCGCACCCGGATCATCCAGAAGACCAGCAACGCCAGCGAGGTCAATTGAGGAATAAACAGGAGAATCAGCGGAACATGCACTGTCTTCGGGAGTAGCCGCGGCAATCCGTTGGTGAACGCTGAACCGGCCGCCAATGTCAGTCCTAAACACATACGCCAAAGATGCCGCACGATGCGCCGCGCACCAGCAATGCCGCCGGCCCATATCAACTTGGCGTCCCCAATCGTCGCCATAGCAACGAAAATCGTGAAAAGGTAGATCGCAATGCGAACCGGGCCTTCGAGCGGGACAGCGCTTTTGAAAGCAGGCTTCAAGCCGGTCGCCAACTGGAAGCTCAGGGTCACAAAGGGGACACAGAGGCAGAGGATCAAAGCGAGAGCAATCTTCTCGGCAGCGCCGACAGACCGCTCTTTGCGCCGAACCGTCAGCCACGCCGTCGCCACGAGGTAGATCGTGAACGTTCCGATGAACAAATTGGGAATCTGCTCCGGTATTGCTATGGCGAGATAGTCCGCGAAGATCGCCATAACAAGCATGGACACGAAGAAAACCGTTCCCGACGCCCGGTGGGTGCGCTCGCCTTTGCGGGACGCCATGGCAACGATCCCCGCTAGCAGCGCGATGGTGCCCGCAATGACATGAACAATGAGAGCCAGATTTGTCACAGAGGACCCCTTCCCGCTCATACGTCCGTGGGCGCGGCTTTGTTCCGTGTCCGCGGACGCGGAAGTTGCCCCGCGAGCTCGAGGAACGCCGGTCAAGACAGGAATCTCGAAGCAGACGGACGCCACGACCCGGTCTTCGGCAATTTCCCACTTGACAAACAGATAACTTCACGGTAATATGCGACTAGTTTGGGGTATACCTCGCGCTGGGGCCTCCGCTTCGTTACCTCCCGACTTCTTGATTCATCTTCTTAGGAAGCGTCCGTATGGATCTGGCCGCCAGCTTCTCCGCCTCCAGCCCTGCGTGCCCTGAGCGCAGCGAACGGGGGCCTGCCTCGGCCGCCGGAACCATCGCAGTCACCTCTAAGTCCTTTGAAATCCGCACTTCCGCAATTTCGCCTTCTAACCCCTTTAGAATCCGCACTTCCGAAATCATTGGACTTAAAGTCCTTCAGAATGAACACTTCCGC
>DASPOW010000404.1:0-11336 GCA_035625855.1 Candidatus Methylomirabilota bacterium
ATGACGAATCGCGCCGCAGGTCAATTGCCGGGCGAACAAGGGCACAGCGAAAACTTTTTTGCAGCGCGGACCGAACCGGCGGCGAAAATAGAGCCTCTTAGGGAGTGAAGGCGGAGAGTGACCAGCTCAAAGCAGGAAGCCCAGTGGGCTCTGCGGGCGCAAAGCGGCGACCGGGAAGCCTTGGAGCTCCTGCTGCGCGGCGTCCTGCCCGCGCTGCGACGCTACGTCGGTGGCCTGGCCGGCCCCGAGCGGTCCGACGACGTGCTGCAGGATGTGCTGCTGACTGTCTGCCGCAAGCTGGTCTGGTTGCGGGAGCCCCTGGCGTTCCGCGCTTGGGCGTATCGAATCGCGAGCCGAGCCGTGTTCCGCCAGTTGAAAAAGGAGCGGAATCGCCGGGAAGAGCCCGTGGACGAATCCGTGCTGGAAGAAGTTCCCGCGCAGGGCGTCGCCGCGGACGTTGCGGCAGAGCTTGTGGACTTGGACGGTCTCCCGGCTGCAAGCCGCGCTGTGCTGACGCTGCACTTCCGCGAGGAAATGACCCTGCCCGAAGTAGCGGCAGTTCTGGAAATTCCGCTGGGAACGGTGAAATCGCGGCTGGCCTATGGCTTGAACGCCATCCGCAGACAACTTGGCACAAGGAGGAACACATGACGCAGGAATCGGAGCTGATTTTGCGCAGAGCCCTGGATTCAGTGGATCGAAACCGCCGCCGGCTGGCGATTGTTTTTAGCCTGCTGACCTGCGCGGTCATCGCTTTCTTGGTGTGGACGTCTTTCCTCCACGACTTGCGCGAAATGCTGCTGAGCTCGGTGGCCATCATGCTTTTCGCGATGGTGCAGGGCGTGGTCGCGCTGGCCATCTACATCAACCGCATGGCCCGGATGATCCTTCGAGCGATTGAACTTTCCTCAAAACCCTGAATGGCCGGGCGCCTCGTCAGGGGAAAAAGGCAGCGGCAACCGAGAAGCTGCCGTAGCCCTGGACCGGCCCTGGACGGAAACACACGCCGATATCCATGCGGCGATACCGAGGCTCGAGGGCCGCAGCGCTCATCCGCGAAGGCAATTCCTGTGGGACCGAAGTGGTGAACACGGCAAGTTCGGTGGCGCCGGAGAGCGTTTCGATGACGCGGCGGGCGTTGGCCTCGCCGGAACAAGCCACGCGGCGCAATTTGTCGTCGAGATGCGCGTCGATGGCCGGAAGGTTCCTGCCTTCGCGCACGCGGTTGAAGGCCGCCAGCAGGGCGTCGCGGAACTGCGCTTCCGAATAGTCCGGCAGGGCGTGCGCAAAGTTCTCAGCAACCCACAGCGTGCCGTTGCTCGCGATGATGCCGATTCCTACCGAATCGTAGCGTTCACTCAGGATGTTCGCGCGGTGCGGCGGAGAGTCCATCAGGTCCGCATGAACCGTCTCGACGGTGTTTGCCCGGCCGATGTTTTCTGCGGCGTAGTCGAAGCGCATGCCCGTGGCGCCGATGCGGACCATCAATTCGGGCTCGCCGGGGAACTGATGGGACAGAGAGCGGTGGTCGGCCAGGCGCTGGGCGTGAGCGCGGGCGGACTGGGCGAGGTGATCGTCCCACTGCAATTCCGGAACTCCGAGTCTTCCCCGTTCGCGATTGAGCAACTGGAAGAGTCTGCGCTCTTCGGGCGTGGGAGAGGCGGAAACGAGCGCGGCGGCGAGCAGGGCAAGGAGGAGCGCCCCGGGAATAGCTCGGAGGAGCACCCTGCCATGGTGGAATTGCGTGCGTGCGGCGTCAACCGAATGGTGGCAAGTCGTCACGGGTCCAGCCCCGGAAACCAGGATGCCGCAAAGCATTCCCCTAGATAATCTTCCCAAAGAAAAATGAAACAAAACGGGCCGATTTTCGTTACTAGACGAGAGGAACAGTTTTTAAGACCTCTTCGTATAAGAAGATGTCCTAGGGGAGTGACGGACTCATGGCGAAACGCGGAGCCGCACCGTTGCAGGGCGAGGTGCTTCAGGGAACTCTGGACTTATTGATTCTGCAGACTTTGGTGCTGGGGCCGGCGCACGGGCACACCATCGCCCACATCATCGAACACCGCTCGGACGAGGTCCTGCAGGTGGAGCACGGTTCGCTCTATCCCGCGCTGCACCGCCTGGAGGATCGCGGCTGGATTGCGTCCTTCTGGGGAACCTCGGAAAACAACCGCAAGGCGCGCTATTACCGGCTGACCCGGACCGGGCGGAAACAACTGGAGCACCAGACTTCGCGATGGGCGCAACTGGTCGGCGCAATCAACCGTGTGCTGAAGCCCGCTTCAGAATAGCAAAGCAAGAGAGACTGCCATGAGCTGGCGACGATTCTTTCAGCGGGAGAAATGGGACAAGGAGCGCGCGCGGGAACTCGAGGCGCACCTGGAAATCGAGACCCAGGACAACATCGCGCGGGGAATGACGCCCGAGGAGGCCGGTTACGCTGCGCGGCGGAAGCTGGGCAACACGACGCGGGTGCGGGAAGAAATCTACCTGATGAACAGCGCCGAGTTCTTCGACGCACTGTGGCGCGACGTCCGTTACGCCTTCCGCACCCTTCGCAAGAATCCTGGGTTCACCGTGGTCGCCACCCTCACGCTTGCCCTGGGCATCGGTGCGTCCACCGCAATTTTTTCCGTAGTGGAGGCCGTGCTCCTGCGAGCGCTTCCCTATCCGAATCCGGACAAGATCGTGCGCGTCTGGGAACAAGCTCCCGACGGCCACCCGATGAACCTGGCCGATACGAACTTCGATGACTTTCGCGCGCAGAACCACACGTTCGCGAACCTCGCCGCGTATGAGTACGGGGTTTCCTCCATCGCCGGCGGCAGCGAACCGGTGCGCATCAACGTCGCCGAGGTCTCGAGCGGCTTCTTTGAATCGCTGGGCGTCAAACTTCTTCGCGGCCGTGCATTTGCGCCGGAGGAGCAGCGCCTGCACGGCACGCCGGCGATTATTGTCAGCTACCGTTACTGGCAGCAATATCTCGGCGCGGCTGCGGACCTATCCAGAGTTCGTCTTTCGATGGAGGGCGGAGTCTATCCGGTGATCGGAGTGATGCCGGCAGGCTTTGATTTTCCGCCCGGCACCTCCGCGTGGATTGCCCATGAACTGTACCCGGAACTCGGCAGCCGCAATGCACATAATTTCCGCTGTGTGGGACGCATTCGTGACGGTGTGACCCTGGAGCAGGCGCGGGCCGACTTGAGCACGATCGCGCGCCGCATCAAGGAACAATACGGGAAAGACGTCGATCTCAATGATGCCACGGTTTTGCCCCTTGCTGACGCCATGGTCGGAGACGTGCGCACTGCCCTCATGATTCTCTCTGCTGCCGTTGGTCTCCTGCTGCTTGTCGCGTGCACCAATGTCGCCGGATTGCTTCTAGCGCGCACGGCCGCGCGACGAAAGGAATTGGCGGTGCGCGCGGCCCTCGGTGCCGGACGCCGCCGCTTGATTCAGCAGTTCTTCGCCGAGTCGTTCGTCCTTTCGGCCAGCGGGGGTGTTTTCGGCATTCTGGTCGCATTTTGTGCGGTCAGGGCCTTGCCGGCGATTCTCCCGGCGAACCTGCCGCAGCGAGGAAGCATTGCCGTCAATGCGCAAGTTTTACTGTTCGCGTTGGCTGCGATCGTGGTGGTTAGCGCCGCGCTCGGGTTTTTCGCCGCCTGGCGTTGCGGGGCGGGAAATCCTCAGGAGGCCCTGGCTGCGGGATCGCGCAGTTACAGCGGTGCGGTTGCCGGCCGGCGGCTGCGCGGGTACTTGGTGAGCGGCGAGATTGCCACCACGCTCGTTATCCTGATCGGGGCCGGGCTGCTGGGCCGGAGCTTTGTGCGGCTCATCTCGACGAGTCCGGGCTTTCGTTCCGAAAACCTCATCACAATGGAGTTTTCGCCTCCGATCCCGCAAGGGCAATGGGGAACGGGACGAGCGGCTATTGCGCGGCAAGTCCGTCAGATGGACGACATCGTGGCCCGTCTCAGCGCGATTCCTGGCGCCGAATCGGTCGGGCTGGCCGGGGCGGTTCCCGTCGCGCAGGGCGACAACCTCGCGGATGGTGGTTTTCTCATCCTGAAGGACGAAAGATCGCCCGCGACCTTCGACGATTGGGCTCGCATGGCGAAAGACCCTGCTCACGTCGGACACGCACTGTATTGCGTTGCAGGCGCTGCATACTTCCGCACGCTGGGAATCCCGCTCATCCGCGGGCGGATATTCGGCGAGCAGGACGATTTCGATGCGCCGCATGTCGCCGTGATCAGCCAGGCCTTGGCCCTGCAGGACTGGCCAAATCAGGATCCCATCGGCCAGGAGATTAACTTCGGCAACATGGACGGCAACTTGAAGCCCCTTACCATCATCGGCGTGGTCGGGGACGTTCGCGCCGGAGGGCTCAACCGTTCGCCGAGCGGCATCATTTACGTGCATTATCGCCAGCGCGGAATGAACGCGAATTCGTCGCCCACGATCCTCGTGCGCAGTTCCGTGCCGCCCGGCCAGATCGTCCCGGCCGCGCGCGGTATCTTCCGCGAAATCGTTCCCGATGTTCCGGTCAGGTTTTCCACCTTCGCGGATGAAATGGGCGGCTGGCTTGCCGATCGGAGGTTCCTGCTTCTCCTCGTGGGCACATTTGCCGCTGCGGCGCTGGCGCTGGCGGCTGTCGGCACGTATGGAGTGGTGGCTTTTTCGGTTACCCGCCGCACGCAGGAAATCGGCATTCGCATGGCGCTCGGCGCGGAGCGCGGCAACATCCTGCGTCTGGTGCTGGGCGAAGGCGCGCGCATGGCCGCGCTGGGCGCTGCCACCGGCATTGCGGTCTCGTTGGCGATCACCCGCCTCATGTCATCTCTCCTTTTTGACATAAGCACCGTCGACCCCTTGACATTTGCGTGTGTCGCCGGGCTCGTGTCCGTCGTTGCCCTGCTCGCTTCCTACATTCCCGCGCGGCGCGCCATGCGCGTGGATCCCGATGTTGCCTTGCGATACGAGTGAGGAATATCCGATGAGCTGGCGACGATTTTTTCAGCGGGAGAAATGGGACCAGGAGCGCGCGCGGGAACTCGAGGCGCACCTGGAAATCGAGACCCAGGACAACATTGCGCGGGGAATGGCTCCGGAGGAGGCCCGTTACGTTGCGCGGCGGAAGCTGGGGAACGTGACGCAGATTCGCGAGGAGATACGGCGCATGAACACGATCGGGTTTCTGGAGACGCTTTGGCAGGACGTGCGCTACGCGCTGCGGATGCTGGGGAAGAGCCCGGGCTTTACAGCCGTGGCGGTGCTGACGCTGGCGCTGGGCATCGGCGCCAACACCGCGATCTTCAGCATGGTCAGCTGGTTGTTCCTCCGCCCGCTGCCGGTCGAGAAACCGGAGCAGATCACCTTCGTGGCGTTTCCGACCGGGCCACAGACCTTCGATGAACTCTTTTCCTATGCCGAATACCGAGAAATCCGTGAGGGAAGCGGGCGCGCGTTCTCCGAAACGGCGGGGATCATGGGGATCGGCTCTAAAAACGGATTGACAGTGGACGGGCGCACGCAGCCGGCGTCCGCGGTGTTCGTGACCGGCAACTTCTTCTCGATGCTGGGACTTCGGCCGCACTTGGGGCGCTTCCTGTTTCCCACCGAGGGCGGTTCACCAGGCGCGAACCCCGTGGCGGTGCTGAGCTACCGCTACTGGCATACGCGCTTTCAAAGCGACCCCAGCGTCGTCGGCAAGAAGGCGGCCATCAACGGGCACGCCGTGACCATTGTGGGCGTGGGGCCGGAGCGGTTTTTCGGCATCACGCCGATCGTCGAGTCGGAAGTCTACCTGCCTCTGGGCATGGCCGTGGTCCAGGGCGAGGATTCGGCGGAGTTTCTGACGAAGCCGACTTCCCGCGCGATGATTGCAATCGGGCGGCTCCAGCCGGGGATGTCCGCGGGGCAGGCGGCCGCATTGCTCCGCGGATTGGGCGAGGGCCTTCTGAAGGAGTACGCACGGCCCCGCGTAGGGAATACGCTGATGGTCAAGCCGCTGCGGCCGCCGGGACTGTGGAATGGCCCGGACCTTCGCCCGAGATTGACAGCTCTGTTCCTGACCCTCGCCGCTTTGATTCTGCTGTTGGCGAGCGTGAACGTCGGCAACGTCCTGCTGGTACGGGCCACGGCGCGATGGCAGGAGATGGCCATCCGCTCGGCGTTGGGCGCGGGGCGCGGGCGGCTGATGCGGCAACTGCTGACGGAGAGCCTGCTGCTTGCAATCCTGGGATGCGCCGCGGGGCTGGGCCTCGGCGCACTGGCCACAGCCGGGCTGCGCGCCATGCCGATACCCACGGAAGACACGATCGTGCTGGACTTCCGTTTCGACTGGCGCGTCTTCGCATTCGCCTGCGCCGCGGCGGTGATGATGGGTGCGTGCATGGGGTTCGCACCGATGCTGCAGGCAGGGCGCGCGCGGATCGCGGAATCGCTGAAGGAGGGCCGCGGGCCCGGCAGGGGAAAACAAAGGCTGCGCCGGGCCCTGGTGGCCGTGCAGGTCGGGGTCACCTTGCCCCTGCTGGTCGCCGCCGGGTTGTTCCTGCGCAGTTTGCTGGGGGCCATGAAGTCCGACTTGGGATTCGACCCGAGAAACGTTGTTAACCTGACGATGGACCCCCACGAGATCGGTTACTCGCCGGAACAAGGACGGTCTTTCTACCGGGCTCTTGTGGAACGAGTGCGGGCGATCCCGGGCGTGACTGCGGCAGCGGTGACATCGGGCGCTCCGCTGAGCGAGTCCATTTTCACACCGCGCGTGAACGTTCCCGGATACCAAGAGCCGCAAGGCGCGAGCGAACCGAATCCGACGCTGGCCATGGTCTCTCCCGGATACTTCAAGACGATGGGCATCCCTTTCCTGCGCGGGAGGGACTTCTCCGGGGGCGACGGGCCGAAAACGCGGCGCGTGGCCGTCGTCAATCAAGCCATGGCGGCGCGCTACTGGCCGCGGCAGGATCCGATCGGACGGCAATTCCGGTTGTCCTGGGCGCCCGAAGTGGAAATAGAAATTGTAGGGCTGGTGAAGAACAGCCGCGTGGTGGACGTTTTCGGCCCGATGCAGCCGGGCTTCTACCTGCCGCTCGAGCAGGAGTACAACGCGCAAGCGACGCTGCAGGTGCGCACGGCCATGCCCCCAGAGAGGATCTTGCCGGAAACGCTGCGAACGATCGAAAGCCTGGCGCCGACGATGCCGGTGTATGGCGTAAGAACAATGACGCGGGCGCTGCACGGATTCAACGGACTTTTCCTGCCGGAACTGGCGGCGGTGCTCGTGGCCATCATGGGCTTGCTTGGTCTGACACTGGCGGTGGTGGGCGTCTACGGCGTTGTGGCCTACGCCACGGGACAGCGCACGCGGGAGATCGGCATTCGCATGGCGCTCGGAGCACCGCCCCGTGCCGTACTGCGCATGGTCTTTGGGCAGTCGGCGTGGATCATCGGCGCCGGGGTCGTGGTGGGCTGCGGCGCGGCGCTGGCCATGGGGACGCTGATTGGCGACTTCCTGGTCGAAGTGAAGGCCACCGATCCGTTGACGTACGGCGGCGTCGCGCTGCTGATTGTCTTCACGGCCCTTGCGGCCTGCTGGATCCCGGCGCGGCGGGCGGCGCGCGTGGATCCCATGGTGGCGCTGCGCTACGAGTGAGAGGCAACCATGAGCTGGCGGCGATATTTCCGGAGAGAAGAGTGGGACAAGGAGCGGGCGCGGGAACTTGAAGCGCACCTGGAGATCGAGGCGCAGGAAAACATCGCGCGGGGGATGACCGCAGAGGAAGCGCGTTACGCGGCGCGGCGGAAACTGGGCAACGTGACGCAGATTCGCGAGGAGATACGGCGCATGAACAGCATTAGGTTTCTCGATACGCTGTGGCAGGACGTGCGTTATGCGGCGCGGGTGCTGCGCAAGTCGCCGGGGTTCACGGCGGTGGCGGTACTGACGCTGGCCCTCGGCATCGGAGTAAACACGGCGATGTTCTCCGTGATTGACGCGGTGCTGCTCCGCCCGCTGCCGTTCCCCGAGCCGAACCGGCTCGTTTGGGCGTTCGGGAAATTCAGCCAGAGCAATCAGGCTGGCGTTTCGCCGCCGGATTTCCTGGACTACCGGTCGTCGGCGCAGACTTTCGAGCAATTCGCCGCGCTGCAGGGGCATGAGGGATTCGCGAACATCTCCGGCGGGGACAAGCCCGAACTCGTGCAATCCGTGGTGGTTTCATGGAATTTCTTCGATGCTCTCGGCATTCGTCCGATGCTCGGCCGGAGCTTCGAGCCGGCAGACGAACAGAACCAACTGCCGCAGGTGGTAATCCTGGGGCACGGAATCTGGAAGCGAGATTTCGGCAGCGACCGTGAAGTCGTCGGCAGGAGGATTCTGGTCGAGGGCGCGTGGCAAACCGTTGTCGGCGTGCTCCCGGCGGACGTGCCTACGATTTCCGACGCCGAGATCTGGCAGGCGATTCCCATGCTCAATTCCGGGGCCAAGATGCGCACGGCCCACTGGCTGTATGCGGTCGGGCGAATGAAGCGCGGTGTGACGCTGGAACAAGCCACCGCGGACACTGACCGCGTAGCGGGGCAACTGGCGCTGGCGTATCCGGACGTGGACAAAGGATGGAGCCTGAATATTCTTCCGCTTGACCGGCAGATCGTGGGTTCCGTCCGCAGCGCGCTGCTGCTGCTCTTTGGCGCCGTGGTTTTGCTGCTGCTGATTGCCTGCGCGAACGTGGCCAACTTGCTGCTGGCGAGAGCCGCCGTGCGGCGCAAGGAGGTCTCCATTCGCGTGGCGCTTGGAGCCGGGCCGTGGCGAATCGCGCGACAGTCGCTGACAGAAAGCATGCTGCTGGCCGGTGCCGGAGGGCTGCTGGGGGTCGGGCTGGCACTGTGGGGAATAGGCGCGCTGCGCTGGATCGCGCCGGCGGACTTGCCGCGTCTCGGCGATGTGCGGGTGAACGCGGGGGTATTGCTGTTCACGCTGGGAATCTCCGTGACCACGGGAATTCTGTTTGGGCTTACTCCCGCTTTGCAATTCTCGCGCCGGCGAATCGAAGAAGGCCTGCGGGAAGGAAGCAAGACGTCGGCGGCCGGCATGCGCCATCGGTTGAGCAGCGCGCTGGTGATCGGCGAGACCGCGATTTCGCTGGGGCTGCTGTTGCTCGGCGGCCTGCTGATCAAGAGTTTCTGGCAATTGGTGCACGTGGATCCCGGATTCAAGGCGGAGCGTGCCTTGACGGCGAAGCTTGACCTGCCTTCCGCGACATACAAAGGCTCCTCCCCAAAGAGCACGTTTATCCGGCAGCTCGAGGAGCGGCTCGTGAGTGTGCCGGGCATCGAGGCGGCCGGAGCGATCTCCGAACTCCCCTTGGGAGGGCAGCTGGGCGATAACCCGTTCACCATCGAGGGCCGCGTCTATGAACCAAACCAAGGCGAAGACGCCGATTTCCGGCAGGTGTCCTCGGGCTACATCGCGGCGATGCGAATTCCCCTGATGGCGGGCCGGTGGTTCAACGATCACGACACGGCGCAATCCAAGGGAGCGATCGTAGTCAATGAGGCGTTCGCGAAACGCTATTTCGGAAGAATCCAAGAGGCGCTGGGCAAGCGTCTGCAGCTCTTGGGCGACTCCTTCAACGAGCGCGAGATCATCGGGATCATTGGGACGGTGCAACACGGCACGCTGGGAGAGACTCCGCAGCCGGAAATGTACGTTCCTTACGCGCAATACGATTTTGGCGGCATGAACGTTGTCGTTCGGGGAAGCCTGGAGGCGGGGCAGATTGCGGCGGCCCTCCGCGACGCGGTGGCCTCGCTTGACAAGCAGGAGGCCGTCGCGAGCATTCGTTCGATGGGCAGTGTCGTGAGCGCTTCGATTGCACAACCGCGGTTCTCGGCGCAATTGCTGGGTGTATTTGCTGGGCTTGCCCTCACGCTTGCCGCTGTCGGCCTGTACGGGCTGATTGCATATACCGTGGCGCAGCAGACGCGGGAGATCGGCATTCGCATGGCGCTGGGCGCGGCTCCCGGCGGAATCGCGCGGATGGTCCTGACGCGCGGCCTGCGGCTGGTCGTGGCCGGAGGTTTGCTCGGATGCGCGGCGGCCCTGACGGTGGCGCATCTGCTGCGAAGCATGTTGTACGGCGTCAGCGCGTCGGATCCGGGAACAGTCGCGGGCGTCTCCGGGTTGCTGCTGGTCGTGGCGTTAGGAGCCTGTTATGTTCCCGCGCGGCGCGCTATGCGCGTGGACCCGATGGTGGCCCTGCGCTACGAGTAGCCCGTCTCGCGGCTAGTTCTTCTTGACGGCCTGGTCGGAGAAGATCTTTCCGTCTTTGATGAAAATGATGCGGTGGGCGTGTTGCGCGATCTCGTTTTCGTGCGTAACCAAAATGATGGTGTTGCCCTGTTCGTGCAGCCGTGCAAACACTCCCATGATCTCTTCACCGGTCTGGGAGTCGAGGTTGCCGGTGGGCTCGTCGGCCAGCAGGATCGAGGGGGAATTCACCAGCGCGCGGGCAATCGCCACGCGCTGGCGCTGGCCGCCGGAAAGCTCGTTGGGCCTGTGGGTCATGCGCGACGTCAGATCCACCATCTCGATAGCCTTCTTCGCTTTTTCAATCCGCTCTTCCGCAGGTGTGCCGTTGTAAATCAGCGGGAGCTCCACGTTGTGCAGCGCCGTGGCGCGCGGCAGCAGGTTGAAGGTTTGGAAGACGAAGCCGATTTCCTTGTTGCGGATATAAGCCAGTTCATCGTCGTCGAGTTCGCTCACCAGCCGCCCCGCGAGCCAGTATTTGCCCCCGCTCGGAGAGTCGAGGCACCCGATCAGGTTCATCAGCGTCGATTTTCCCGAACCCGAAGGGCCCATGATGGCCACGTACTCGCCCTTGCGGATTTCCAGGCTCACGCCGCGCAGCGCGTGGACCTGCTCGGCGCCCATCTCGTAAACCTTGGTGAGCTCTTCGGTTTTGATGACCACGCCGGAAGTAACAAGGTCCTGGCGGAAGGTATCGCTCGTCTGGGTCTCCACAGGCATGCAAGCTCCTTGGATTTTGCTTGTTCGGCCGGCTGCGGACCGGCTAGAACGCCTCAGCTCTGCTGGTCGTCCTTCTTTGCCGCGGCGTTATCCACTTTTACGTCGGCCTCGGGCTTCAGCGTGCGCAGCGCTTTGTAGCTCCCGGTCACGATTTCGTCTCCGGGTTTGAGGCCGCTCTTGATCTCGATGTCGGTGACGCCGGTGATCCCCGTCTCCACCTGGGTAAAGATAGCCTTCTTGCCGCGAACGATGAATACGCCCTGAATTTCTTCTTTCTTCGGGTCGCTCCCGGCCGGGGGAG
>DASPOW010000405.1:0-2365 GCA_035625855.1 Candidatus Methylomirabilota bacterium
GGGCCTATCCAGTTTCAGAGCGACTTCGGCGACACGGCGGCGCTGATGCTGACCGTCGCCAGCCCCCGCGTGGACGACGTGGAAATCGCCATCCGCGCGCGTGGCATCCGCAAAGCCGTCGAGGAGGCGCGCCGAGCGGCCAAGGGCAAACCCAGCGGCCCGCGCGTCGCAGCGCTTTACTGCTTCCCCCAGTCCGTGTCTCCGGATGCGGTGCGCCGCGGCTTCGACTCCTTCTCGCAACTGGCGCAGCGCGACAACATCTTTCGCGACATCCATCTCTTCGCCTATCCCGGCTTCATCGGCCTCGACGCCGCCTCCGCGCGCGGCGACGCCGAAATCCAGGCGTACATCGCGCAATTCATCCGCGAGCACCTGCACGCCTCGGAACTCCATCCCGATGCCTGGGGGCCGATTCTCATCCGCAATCCGGAAGAAGCGGCCGCAAAGCTGGCCGCCGTGGCCGGCGACAAGTACAGCTACCGCGAGCTCGACGACTTTTCGGACTTGATCGCGCGCACGCTCATCGGCACGCCCCAGGCGTCGAAGTACCAGCGAGCAGGGGTATGGCCGGAGCAGGTCTACCTGGAGTATTCGCAGGACCGCCTGGCGAACTACGGCCTGCAGGCCTCCAAGCTTCAGAGCCTGCTGCAGGCGCGCAACATCACGCTGCCCGGGGGAGCGCTCGAAGTCGGCGGAGAAAAGAACGTCATCATTGACCCTTCCGGAGAGTTCAAGTCCGCGCAGGCCATCGGTGAGGTCATCATCGGGGCCTCGCCCTCGGGAAGCCCGGTGTACCTGCGCGACCTCGTGGACATCAGCCGCGGATACCAGAGTCCTCCGCGCTACCTGAACTTCTATTCGTGGCGCGACGCGCAGGGCCGCTGGCAGCGCAGCCGCGCCGTGACCTTGGCGATTTTCATGCGTTCCGGCGAGCAGATCGGGAAGTTCGGCAAGAACATCGACGACAAGCTTGCGGCCGTGAGCCGGGTGCTGCCGCCGGACCTGATGATGGTGCGCACCTCCGACCAGCCCCGCCAGGTCCGGGAGAACATCGACCTCTTCATAGACGCGCTCTACGAAGCCATTGCCCTGGTCGTGCTCGTCTCCCTGGTCGGCTTCTGGGAGTGGCGCTCCGCGATGCTCATGGCTCTTGCCATTCCCATCACCCTGGCGATGACCTTCGGCTTCGCGTGGGTGCTGGGGATTGACCTGCAGCAGGTTTCCATCGCCACACTCATCATCGCGCTGGGGCTCCTCGTGGACGACCCGGTGGTGGCCGGCGACGCGGTCAAGCGCAGCCTGGCCTCCGGCGAGCCACGCCTGGTGGCCGCCTGGCTCGGGCCGACGAAGCTCGCCAAAGCCATCATGTTCGCGACGCTCACCAATATAGCCGCCTACCTGCCGTTTCTGATGCTGCGCGGCAACACCGGCGAATTCCTCTACAGCCTGCCGATTGTCATGGCCTGCGCGCTGGTTGCCTCGCGCCTGGTCTCCATGACCTTCATTCCGCTGCTCGGCTACTACCTGCTGCGCGCGGACAAAAAAGCGCAGCTGTCGCTCGAAGAACGGCAGCACCGCGGGTTCTCCGGTTTCTATACGCGGGTGGCTTCCTTTGCCATCGAGCATCGCTGGAAGGTGCTCGCCGGCTCATTCGTTTTTCTCGCCCTGGGCGTTTTCGTGGGGAAGCAGTTGAAGAGCCAATTCTTCCCAGAGGACGTGCAATATTGGGCCACGGTGGACGTATGGCTGCCGAACGATTCACCGCTCGCGGCCGCCACTCAGGCCGCGGAGCAGGCGGAAAGCGCCATCCGCGACGCCGCCGCAGCCTATGGCGCGCGGCACCCCGGAAAAGACGGCAAACCGCGCGAAGTCCTGCACTCTTTGACCACGTTCGTGGGAGGCGGAGGTCCCCGATTCTGGCTGTCCGTTTCGCCGGAGATCCAGCAGCTGAATTACGCGCAAATCGTCATGCAAATCGAAGACAAGGAGGAAATGCCGGAACTCGTGGGCCCGCTGCAGGCCGCGCTCAGCTCGCGCGTGGCCGGCGCGCGCGTCGAAATCAGACAGCTGCAAACGAACCCCGTCGAGCACCCGGTCGAAGTTCTCCTTTCCAACCAGGCGGATGTGGCCTCCGGCCAGGAAGCACAGAACGTGCGCGCGCTGCGCGACCTGGCGGCCAAGGTCGAGGACATCTTCCGCAGTATCCCCGCGGCGGCCCGCGTGCACAACGACTGGGACGAAGAGAGCGCGTCCGTGCGCCTGCAAATCGATCCCGACCGCGCCAACCTGGCTGGCGTAACCAACGCCGATGTCGCCTACTCGACCACCGCCGCGCTCAGCGGCATGACCGTCACCACGCTCCGCG
>DASPOW010000406.1:0-3527 GCA_035625855.1 Candidatus Methylomirabilota bacterium
GATTGGCGCTGGCGGTCTTTCTGGCCGCGGCGGGCGCGGGGCTTACAGCGCGCGGCGACGAGCCGTATGCGCGGTCGCGGGACTACGACCTGCGGCACTCGCGAATCGTTCTGCAATTCGACCTCGAGCAGCGCAAGGTGATCGGGGACGTTACGCACAAGCTGGCGATCCTGAAAGACGGCGCCGCGGAGATCGAGTTCGACTCCGTCGGGCTGGACATCGAGAGCGCAGCGGTGAATTCGCGCCCGGCGAAGTTCGACACGACGCGCGACAAGCTGCGCGTGAAACTCCCCGCAGCCGCGCACGCCGGCGAGCAATTCGAGATCGAGATTCGCTACACGGGAAAGCCCAAGAAAGGGCTCTATTTCATCGTGCCGGACAAAAACAATCCGGACCGTCCGAAGCAGGTGTGGACGCAGGGCGAGTCGGAGGACACGCGATACTACCTGCCGACCTACGATTACCCGAACGACCGGCTGACGACGGAGATGGTGGTGACCGTGCCCGCGGGGTGGATTACGGTGTCCAACGGAAAGCTGGTCGGCGTCAGCGACGCGGGAAAAGGGCTGAAGACCTGGCACTGGGAGGAGACGCTGCCGAGCTCGACCTATCTCATCACCCTCGTGGCAGGCGAGTTTGACGAGGTGAAAGACACGTGGCGGGGCAAGGCGGTGGACTACTACGCGCCGCGCGGGCGCGGAGACCGGCTTTCGCCGAATTACCACCGGACGCCGGCGATGATGGAGCTCTTCAGCAAGAAACTGGGAGTGGACTACCCCTGGGAGAAGTACTCGCAGGCGATGGTGGACGATTTCGTCGCGGGCGGGATGGAGAACTCGAGCGCGACGACGAACACGAGCAGCTCGCTCACGCACCCAAAGCTCGTGCCGGAGTACCCGCTTGGACAGGACGAGCTGATTTCGCACGAACTGGCGCACCAGTGGTTCGGCGACCTGGTGACGTGCAAGGACTGGGGGCACATCTGGCTGAACGAGGGCTTCGCGTCGTTTTTCGAATTTGTCTGGACGGAGGCGCGTTTCGGAAAAGAAGAGGCAGACCTGGCGCGATGGCAGGCCGCGCGGCAGTGGGCTGCGGAAGAAGATCTCTACGGGAAGCCGATCGTGCGCCACGACTTCCATGATTCGAGCGAATTCGACGGCAACGCCTACGGGAAAGGCGCCTGGGTGCTGTACATGCTTCGGCGCCAACTGGGCGAAGGGGCGTTCTACCGGGGGCTGAAGCACTACCTGGAAGTGAACCGCGGGAAGAACGTCGTGACCGCCGATCTGGCGAAAGCGATCGAGGAAGCAACCTCGGTGAATATCGACCCATTCCTTGCTCAGTGGGTGTACGGAGCCGGGGCGCCGCAGTTTGACGTGCACTACACCTACGACGACGGGAAGAAAGAAATGAAGCTCCAGGTGAAGCAAACGCAGAAGGCGGAAGGCCCGGTTGGAATCTTCCATGTGCCGCTGGACGTCGCGGTGACGACGGCGACCGGCTCGAAAGACTTTCGCATCACGGTGTCCAAGGCGGACGAAGCCTTCGCGTTCGGCGTTGACGGCCCGCCGCTGATGGTGCTTTTCGACAAAGGGACGCAGATTTTGAAGACCGTCGACTTCAAGAAAGAGCCGAAGGAGTGGATCTACCAGCTAAAGAACGCTTCGGAGCCGAACGACCGCCTCGACGCAGCCGTGGCCCTGGGGAAAATTCAGAAGGACAGCGCGGTCGTGGCGGCGCTCAACGAAGCGGTGCTTTCGGATCAGTTCTGGGCGGTGCGTGCGACGGCCGCCGATTCACTGGCCGAGGTGGGCGGAGCGGACGCGGCGAAACCGCTCTTGACAGCGCTCGAAGGCGCGAAGGAGCCGTGGTTGCGCTCCCGGCTGGCCAATGCCCTGGGGCGGGTGAAAGACGATCCGGCGGTCGCCGAAAGGCTCGAAGCCGTGGTGCGCGGCGATCGCAGCTTTCGGGCCCGCGCCGCGGCGCTGCAGGCGCTCGGCCGGCTCAAGTCTCCGGGGGCTTTCGCCGCGATGACTGGAGCTGTGTCCGAGGAATCGCCGGACGATTTCGTGCGCAACGCCGCCTTGCGGGCGTATGGCGCCCTGGGAGATGACAAAGCAGTTCCGGTTGTGTTGCAGTGGTCCGCACCCAGCAAGCCGGTCGAGACGCGCCGGGCGGCCATCGGCAGCCTGGGACGGTTGCAAAAGAACAACCACGACATCACTCACACGATGATGGGCTACCTGAAGGAAGAATCCTTCCCGATTCGGCTTACCACCGTTTTCGCCCTGGGTGAACGCGGGGACCAGGAAGCGATACCGGCTCTGGAAGCACTGCTCAAGACCGACGACTTGAGCATTGCGTTTGCCCCATACATCGAGTCGCAGATCGCTCGCCTCAAGGCTGCCGGGACGCCCGCCGCGGAGAAGCGGCCCGAACTGGGCGGAAAGGGCCTGCGCTCCGCTGACGCCGCCGCGGATCAAAGCGCGGTTGTGGAGCGCCTGGACAAGGTTGAACGGCTGCTGCAGGAATTGGTTGAACGAGTGAAGGCGATGGAGGCGCGCCTCCCTCCGAAGAACTAGGCGCTGCCGGAAAGCGCCGCCGGGGTCAGGGTTCCGCCAGCAGAATACGCAGGTCGCGCAGGTTGTTTCCTGTGGGGCCTGTCGTCACGTCGTCGCCGAGTCTTGAGAAGAATCCGTAGGCATCGCTCTGACGGAAGAAGGCTTCCGGATCCATTCCACGTTCTCTTGCTCGTGCCAGGGTATCGCCGTCGGCGACGGCGCCCGCGGCGGGACTGTTGCCATCGATGCCGTCGGTGCCCGCGCTGAGGACGGCGATCCGTTTTCCGGCGATTTTTTCAACGCAGGCCAACACGAACGCGGAGTTGCGTCCGCCGATGCCGTTCCCGGTGACAGGAGAACTCACTTCGCCGTCGGCCAGGACGGCGACACAGCGTCCCGGGTTTTGCCCCTGCAGCCGTGCCAATTCCCCGAGTAAATGGTCGGCGGCGCGCCGCACGGGCCAGTCGTCGCTGGAGTTGTCGCATACGGGCGTGAACCCCGCGGCTGCCGCGGCCGTATGCGCGGGGTGAAAGAGATCGTCGAGGCCAAGAAGCAAGTGAAAGAGGGAGCGCGCGAAGGCAGCGTCGCCCGCCTTGGGCGTTTCCGGCATGTGGTTATCGGCAAGCCAATCGCGGATGCGCGGGGGGATTTTTGCACCAAGGCCGTATTCGAGGATCACGCGCTCGGCGTCGGCGCGGGTGCCGGGATCGGGAATCGTGGGCCCCGACGCAAGGGCCGACTCGCGACCGGCGGGCACATCGCTAACGGCGAAGGTGAGTTTCATGGCGGCCGGTGCGGCGGCGGCGAGTCGGCCGCCCTTCACGGCGGAGAGGTGTTTGCGGACGGTGTTGATGGGGTCGATCGGGGCGCCGCAGGTGACCAGAGCCTGATGGAGGCCGCGCACGTCTTCCAGGGTTGCGCCGGGCAAGAGCAGCTTTTCGGCAAGGGCCGAGCCGCCGCCGGAAA
>DASPOW010000407.1:0-2952 GCA_035625855.1 Candidatus Methylomirabilota bacterium
TTCAACCATCGCAAACATGAGGTGAAACTATGGCATCGTCAGCACAACTGGAACGCAAGGCCGAACGGGCGCGCGAGCGTCTTTCGGACCGGATCGCCGATCTCCGCTATCACGTCTCTCCGTCGACCGTGGTGAGCGACCTGTTCGGCGTCAATCCCCGCACGTTGGGAGATGACATCCTGCCGCTACTGGCGAAACAGGCAAAACATAATCCGATCGCCTCCGCCCTTATCGCGGCGGGAGTCGGATGGCTGATCTTTTCCGAGGTGCGTGGCCCGCTCTCCAAGTTCGCCTTTGGTCCGGCGACCTCGCCGCGGGCGAAGCGCGGGCGGACAAAAAGACGCGGTGCCCGCAACGGCAAGGCAGCGGCCGCCGGCCGGAGAAAATAGCGCCGGCGGTCGTGCCCGTCAGCGCCAACGGTGGTGGAGCGCGTGCAATTCGGCGCGCGCTCGTGTTGAAGCATCAATCGCGCGCTTCGCGCCGATAAGGACGATTGCCGAAGGCCGACAGGGCAATGATCGTTCCGATCAGCAGGAAAACCATGATGAGCTTGGAGTTTTCAGCAATGAAAGCCGTCATGAGTCACTCTTCCCAAGGCCAACTCTTTCAATTTTCGGGCAGAAAGTAACAGTTGGCCTGCCGGACGAATGTGAGCTGCCTCACAAACGCTTCTGGCTGATTCGGTCAGCCTGTGGGGGTGAAGCGTTCCTCCCTCCTCTTCACCCCCGCCGGGCTTCTGGCGGGGTTTTTTTATTCCGGATATGGGGCTGCGACGCTGCCGCGACGGGCTCGCGAGGCTCGGGCCGTCAAGGCTCCCTGAGCCGCTCCGCGAAAAGCACCATGGTCTTGCGATAGACCTCGGAGCGATTCCACTCGCGCATCACCTGGAAATTCTCCGTGCCCTCGCCGAACGGCGCGCCCGCGCGCCAGCCATTGGTCTTCAGCAGATTGGCGGTGGAGGCGAGCACATCCGGCACGCTGTGGCGGAGATCGACGTGGCCGTTGCCGTCATAGTCGACGCCGTACTTGATGTAAGACGACGGCAGGAACTGCGTCTGCCCGATTTCGCCGGCGTAGGCGCCGATGAGATCGCGCAACGGCAGGTCGCCGCGCTGAAGGATTTTGAGCGCGGCGATGAGTTCGGTCTGAAACAGTTCGGAGCGGCGGCAATCATGCGCCAGCGTCGCGAGCGTACGCACCACCGGCAACTTGCCCATGTCACCGGTGCCGTTGTCGGTTTCCAGCGTCCAGATCGCCATGATCAATTCTTTTGGCACGCCGAATTGCTGCTGGATGCGCGCCAGCAGTTGTGCGTGTTTCTGCATCAGGCCTTTTGCACGCTTGATGCGGGCCGGAATGACGCGGGTGGATGCGTATTCCTCGAAGCTCTTGCTGTGGAACATGCCGCGTTGGCGGCGGTCGAACGAGAGCACGGCCTGGTCCTGCGTCACCCCAGCAAACGCGCTGGATATGACATCGCGCGAAATGCCCGCGGCGGCGGCCTCGCGTCCCATGGCGGACAGGAAGGTGTTGAAATCGCCGCCACATTGGGCGGCATGGGCCGGCGCGGCGAGGGCTAACGCGACAACCAGGGCTGCGAACGAACGTCCGAACATAGGCACACCCCACCACGTCCGCTCATTCCCGCGCAAGCGGGAATCCGGCTTTCACAAGCTGCTGCGCAGGCTAGGATTGGGCATCAAGACAGGGAGATACAAATGCCCAAAGGCTACTGGATCACCACCTATCGCGAGATCAAGGACCCCGCCAAGCTTGCCGCCTACGCCAAGCTTGCCCCCGTTGCGCTGGCGCCCTTTGGCGTGCGCTATCTCTGCCGCGGCACCCCCGACGCGACCTACGAGGCCGGGCTGAAAGAGCGGCTGGTCGTCTCGGAATTTCCCAGTCTCGAAAAGGCGATCGCCGGACACGACAGTCCCGGCTATCAGGAAGCGCTGCGGGCGCTCGGCGATGGCGCCGTTCGCGACATCCGGATCATCAGCGGGCTGGAGTAAGGCCCAGCCCTGACGCTGCGCCGCTCCACGTTATCCCGCGAGCTTGTCGAACTCTTCAATCGTGACCGCCGGCGCCGTGGTGAAAGCGATTCCAGTCGCTTTCGCAAGCGCCGTGGATGCCGCCATCGCGCGCGTATTAT
Organism: Candidatus Methylomirabilota bacterium; assembly: GCA_035625855.1. GTDB lineage: Bacteria > Acidobacteriota > Terriglobia > Acidiferrales > UBA7541 > Acidiferrum. Next base: position 2,153 of record DASPOW010000407.1, read on the forward strand.
CCGGCAGGTCGGCAACCATCACGAGATCGACGCCGCCAAGCGTCGCGTAGGCGGCCTTGAGCTCACCGCCATGCTTCTTGATCAGCGCTTTCGCTTCATCCGATCGTCTGGCGCTGATGCCTTTGAGAGCCTCGACCGAATATTTCCCGAACAACAGGTAAGTGGCCATGACGACATCTCCGTTTTTTCAGGAGGAACGTGGCCATGAAATTATACACCCCATCACGCAGACGTGTAACGTCGTGTGAAGCTATTGTCCGGTTTCGTTCGTATATGAATGCAAAATCACTCTCGGGGAACTTGCGCCATGAAACGCCCTGCTCTTCTTATCGCCGCCGCCCTTGCGTTTGCGCCCTTCGCGGCAAACGCCGAACCCGCCGTCATAATCCCGCCGCCCGCGGCGGAGCAGCCTTTGCAGGACACCGGTCTCGAAACCGCGGTGCTTGCGGGCGGATGCTTCTGGGGCATCCAGGCCGTCTACCAGCACGTTAAGGGCGTCACCAATGCGGTGTCCGGCTATGCCGGCGGCGCCCAGAAAGACGCGCTCTACGAGACCGTGGGCTCAGGCCGCACCGGCCACGCCGAAAGCGTGAAGGTGACGTTCAACCCGCGCGAAGTTTCCTACGGCAAGATCCTGCAGATCTATTTCTCGGTCGCGCACGACCCGACACAGCTCAACCGTCAAGGCCCGGATTCCGGCCCGCAATATCGCTCGGAGATTTTCCCGCAGAGCGACACGCAGCAGAAGGTCGCGAAGGACTACATCGCGCAGCTCGACGCGGCCCACGTTTTCAAACGTC
>DASPOW010000408.1:0-2246 GCA_035625855.1 Candidatus Methylomirabilota bacterium
TCCAGGGGGTGGGCCACATATTCACCCGGTTGTTCGCCGCACAGGCGCGGCCGCGGAAAAACCTTGGTTGGGTTTGCGAGTTGCAACGGGTCGAAAGCGCACCGCACGCGCTGCATCACATCGAGGTCCGGCTCGGCGAACATTTTGGACATCATCATCTTTTTTTCTTCGCCCACGCCGTGCTCTCCGGTGATGGATCCGCCGGCTTCGATACACAGCTCCAGGATGCGGTAAGAGAGTTCCTCGGCCGCCTTTTCCTGTCCTTCGATCCGCCGGTCATAGAGCACGAGTGGATGGAGATTGCCGTCGCCGGCGTGGAAGACGTTGGCGACGCGCAGTCCGGTTTGGGCGCTCATGCGGTCAATCTCGGTGAGGACCCGCGGAAGGGCCGTGCGCGGAATCACTCCGTCCTGCACGATGTAGTTTGGAGAAATCCTGCCCATCGCGGAAAACGCCGCTTTGCGGCCTTTCCACACCAGGGCCCGCTCCGCTTCGGACTGTGCCACGCGTATCTCGCCGGCTCCGTTCTTCCGGCAAATCTCGCCGACGTGCTCAATCAGAGCGTTTACCTCCGGCACCGGGCCGTCGAGTTCGACGAGGAGCAGGCCGCCACAGTTGGGGTAGTTCGCGTGGACCGCCGCTTCCGCGGCCTGGATGGAGAGGTTGTCCATCATTTCGATGGCCGCCGGGAGCAGGCCCGCGGCGATAATGTCGCTGACGGCCGCTCCCGCTTCGTTCGTGCTGGGGAAACCGGCGAGAAGCGTCTGCACGGATTCCGGCCGCTTCACGATGCGCAGAGTCACGCGGGTCGCGATTCCCAACGTTCCTTCCGAGCCGACAAACACACCCGGCAAGTCGTAGCCCGGCGTGTCCAGCGTCTTTCCTCCAAGGTGGACCAGCGTCGCGTCGGGAAGCACCACGTCCAGCCCCAGCACATGCGTTGTGGTGAATCCGTACTTGAGGCAATGCGCGCCGCCGGAGTTTTCGGCGACGTTCCCGCCGATGCTGCAGACCGATTGCGAAGAGGGATCCGGAGCGTAGAAGTAGTCGTTCCCGCTGACTCGGCCGGTCACGTCCAAATTGATGACGCCTGGCTCGACGACCGCGCGGGCGTTGGGGAAGTCCACTTCCAGGATGCGGTTCATCCGCGCCAGGCTGATGACAATGCCTTTTTCCACCGGGAGCGCTCCGCCGCTCAGGCCGGTGCCGGAACCGCGCGCCACAAACGGCACGCGCTCGCGATGACATACACGCACGATGGCCTGCACCTGCTCGGTCGACGTGGGCAGCAGAACAGCGGAGGGAATGACGCGAAAGTTTGTCAGGCCGTCGCACTCGTAGGTGCGGAGTTCCTCGCGCGAAGACACGAGCCCGCGGAAATCCACGAGCGAGCGAAACTCCTGAAGAAGGCGCGCGTCCACGGGAATCAGCCTCGCGGTCCCGGCGGGAGCACCGACCGGGTCATGACCCGGAAATTCTCCCCTTCACCTTAGCGCAGGGTGCGGTCCAAAAGCCATCACTTGACCGGAGCGACCGGAATGGCGCCCGTAAAGACATAGGCCTGAAGAAGGGCAATCAGGCCTATGACGGCCGCTCCCGCAACAGAATGCCACCACACCTTGCGAAAGATCGGTCCGAGTGCATGGGACCGCTCGTAGGGATCGTCGTAGCAAGCCGCACAAGCCACCATGATGGACTGGGCGTCGATCATCTTTCCCATGACCCCGCCGGTCGAGTTGGTGGCCACGACCAGGACCTCGTTAAGCTTCAACTGCTGCGCAGTAATGCGCTGGAGGCTGCCGAAGAGGGCGTTAGAGGCGGTATCCGAGCCAGTGAGAAAGACGCCCAGCCAGCCCAGGTAGGCAGCGAAGAAGGGATAAAGCTTTCCCGCGCCTGTGAAGGCCAAACCGAGGACGGCGTCCGTGCCGGAGTAGCGGGTCAGAAACCCGAGGCCCAGCACCTGGCCGATGACCAGGACTGGAGTCTTCATACGACGTGCGGTCCGGACGACGGCCTCCTTCCACTGCGTGAGGCTCAGCCCGAGAATCAGACCGGACAAAAGGGCAGCTACAAAAACACCCGTTCCTGCTGCCGAGAGCCAGTTGATGACGAAGCGCGCGGCTTCGGGCTTGGCATTCGCCGGGGCCACGGGAGGCATGCGCTGGACCATGTTGTGCAGCGCCGGCATATCCCAGACCGGAAGCGAGAGCGTGCCCGTGAACTTGGAGCCCAGAAACGTAGTGTCG
>DASPOW010000409.1:0-3849 GCA_035625855.1 Candidatus Methylomirabilota bacterium
TGCCGACCGCAGCACAAAGGCCAGCGTCGGAGAGGGGAATTGTTCCAGCGAGACGTACATCTGACGTTCCGGATTCGCACGCAGGTTGTACATTTTGACGTCACCGACGACGCCGACGATCGTGCACAGCGTGTGCTGGTCGCCAAACTGAAGCTGTTGGCCGATGGGATCCTCGCCGGGCCACAGCCGATCGGCGAGCGTCTGGCCGATGACTGCGGAGGGAAACGCCCCGGCGGAATCGGCCGAGGTAAACGTACGGCCTTTCAGCACGCGGATATGCATTGTTGCGAAATAATCCGTGGAAACCGCGGTGTAACGCGCGCCAAACCTTTGGCCGGGCAGAGGAGCGGGCTTGTTGGTTGCGCGTACCTCGACGCCCTGGCCAAAGCCTCCGAAGGGCACGGAGCTTGCAGCGCCGACCGATTCCACCTGCGGCAGCGCGCGAAGCCGCGACAGCACGTCCTGGGTGAAGGTCCGCATCAGGGCGGGTTGGGGGTAGCGCGTCTTGGGCAGAGCTAGTTGCGCTGCAACTACGTTCGCCGGGGTGAATCCGGGGCTCGAGCGCACGGAAATGATGAAGCTGCGGACCAAGAGCGCCGTCGAAACCAGCACCACGACCGCCACGGCTACCTCCGCGCCCACCAGAATCCGCCGCAGTCGCGCGCCCCCGGAACTGCCGGAAGCCTGGCCGGACTCTTCTTTCAGCGTGACGTTCGGGTCCAGGCGCGAATTCTCAACAGCCGGTGCGAGCCCGAACAGAAGGCCGCAGCCCAGAGCAATTCCCATGGTAAAGGCCAGCGTGGTTACATCCAGCCCTACGTGCCCGTAATTCACGATGTAGCCGCGAACATGACCGGGAATCGCAGCGTCAATGACATGAATCCCGCAAAGGCCGAACAGGACGGCGCCCACAGAGCCGAACAGGAACAGTAGAACGGACTCGGACAAGAGCTGGCGAATCAAACGCCCGCGTGTTGCTCCAAGGGCGCGGCGCAGCGCGAACTCCCTCACGCGCCGTGCGGTCCGGGCGAGCATGAGGTTCGCGACGTTGGCGCAAGCGATGAGCAGGATCAGACCGACAATCCAGAAGCAGATGAGTACCTGCGGCGCTCCCTCGTTCTTTCCGATCTCGTCGTTCAGTGAGGTGAGCACCACAGTCGTATTCGCGTTGGTGTCCGGGTATTCTTTTTCGAGGTGAGCGAAGATCGCCGCGCATTCCGCGTTGGCCTGTGCCGGAGTAACCCCGGGTTTCAGTTTGCCGAAGGCGCTGAACCACGAGTTGTTGCGGTCGGCGCGCTGGGCGTCTGTCATGGCCATGGGCGTCCAGAGATTGGCGATGCCCATAAGCGGAAACTGGAACGTGGCCGGCATGACCCCGACGACCGTGTAAGGCTCATCGTTGATCCGGATGCTTCGTCCGATGATTCCTCGGTCGCTTGCGTAGCGCGTTTCCCACAGCCCTTGGCCGAGAATGGCCACGTGCCCCCGGCCCGCCTGGTCGTCTTCCGGAAGGAACGTGCGTCCAGCGATGGGCCTTGCACCGAGCGCGTCAAAGAAACCCCAGCTCACCCGTCCGCCCTCGACAAGCGCGGGCGGACCGTCGCCGGTGAGGTTAAAGTTCCAGGTGGTCCACGCCACCGCGCGTTCGAACGACTTCGCCTCGGCTTCAAGGTCCAGGTAATCGGCGGTGGAAGGAACGCTGTTGGCGGTCCATCCTCGCTTTGTGTCGTGAGCCTTGAAAGCCATCAGCCTTTCGGCCTGCGGATAGGGCAGAGGCTTGATGAGCCACGCGTTTACGTAGCTGAAGATCACCGTGTTTGTGCCGATTCCCAGCGCCAGGGTGAGCACCGCAACCGCGGTAAATGCGGGTGACTTGCGAAACATCCGAAAGCCGAAGCGCAGGTCTTGCAGCAGCGTTTGGAGAAAATGGCCGCCGCCAGCCTCGCGGCACTCGTCCTTGAAGCGCTCGTATCCCCCGAATTCCAGGCGGGCTTGGCGAAACGCTTCCCCGCGGCCAAGCCCTCCCCGTTCGAGATCCTGCGTCCGCTCGGCGATGTGCGCGCGAAGCTCCTCTTCCATGTCATTCTCGCCCCGCGAGTGGCGAAACACTGCCGCCAGCAAAGAACGCCCCTGCGCGAAGAGTCTCATCTCTTGTCCTCCGTCGCCGGCTGCGCCGCCAGCGCTGCGCCGATCGCCTCCACCAGACGGTTCCAGCCGTTTGCCTGCAGCCGCAGCCGCTTCCTCCCGGCCGCCGTCAGTTCATAGAATTTCGCGCGCCGGTTGTTTTCCGAAGTCCCCCAGGCGGCCTTCAGGAGCCCCTGGCGCACCAAACGAAACAGCGCCGGGTACAGCGCGCCCTGCTCGACGAGGAGTCCGCCGCCGGAGATCTGCCCGATGCGCAGCAGGACTCCATATCCGTGGAGCGGCCCGAGCGAAACCGCCTTGAGAATCAGCAGGTCGAGAGTGCCGGGGAGAAGCTGCGCCTGTGCCATATACCCTCCTAAGACGGTTAGGAGGCAAAAGTGTTTCTCCTAAGCCGCCAAGGAGAAAGGCCGCCCGACCGCGGCTAGGGCTCGGCCGAAACGCGCGCCTGCACGTTGGTCACGTTGATGGTGGGTTCCTGAAAGAAATAAGAGAGAGTCCGCGATTCCTGCGCTCCGAATTCCAAATCCTGCGTCCTGGTCCACTGGCCCTCGGAGGTGGACAGCACGACCGTAATGTGCAGCATCCCCCGCTCGCCGGTATTCACCAGGTCGAACGTCACCAGTTCTCCCCAGTCCATTTCCCCGTTGATCAGTTGAGCTTCTCCCGTGACCCGCACGTTGGAGACGCTGCCGTGTGCGTTGTTCTTGGGGGCCGGCGGCGGGCTGCTGCACGCACAAAGCACCGCGGCAAGGGGTAGCAGCAAAGCCAGACACCCAATGTTTTGTCGGGCGCGTGCCGTCATCAGGTGGATGCTCCCTGGGGCAACTCGTCGGGAACTTCGGTCGCTTTCTATACTGCCGCGGTACACCTGTCAATTGCGTGGGAGAGGGTTTAGTGAACCGTGATCGCGACCGAGGCGGTGGACTGGCCGAAAGCGTTCGCGGCGTATAGCGTGTAGGTGCCGCTCGCGGCGGGCGTAAACGAAGCCGAGGTACCCCGAACGGCGCCCATACCGGGGGAGATAATCACATAGGAAGCGCCGGTCACCTGCCAGGACAAGGTCACAGGGGTCCCGGCGGCGACCGACGTGGCGCTTGCGGTGAACTGGGTGATTTGCGGCGCCGCGCCGGAAGGAACGTTCCCCGATTGATAGACCACAGACATCTGCACAACCTCGAAGTCCCCCGCGGTCACCGACCCGAGCGCGTGCAGATCGTTGTTGTCCCACCGGTCGTCCGGCGCTCCGCTGATGAACATGGACGAGCCGTTGTCGGCGAGAATCAGTCCGTACGTCTTCATCGCGCGGAGGATGACCTGGTTTGCCGCGGAGAAGCCTGAAATGTCGAGGTTCTGTTTGAGCCGCAACCGCATCCCCATGGGCGGTGCGTTGGGGTCGCTGGTATTCCCTGCCCAATGGGAAGCCGGCGGCGTGAAGGCGGCCCGCGAGTGCTGCAGCGTGAAGCGAATCGCGTGTTTTATCTCGCCCGCCGCAACTTCGTCGTAGCGCACCAGACCGGGAAAGATCGGCAGGCCCGCGGCATCGGCGCTGGTCCAGGTGTACGGCCGCTGCTCGTCCGCCAGCAGGTCCCAAACCGCTCCCGAGCCGGCAGTCCAGTTGGCCGTCTGGGGCACCGCGCTGTACAGCTCGTAGAGAAAGCAGTTCGCGTTGTCGAGCACCAGGACGTGCCGGTCGCCCGTGCCGGG
>DASPOW010000410.1:0-3157 GCA_035625855.1 Candidatus Methylomirabilota bacterium
GCAGGATTTCAAGGTCCGTGTTGCAGATTCCTGCCAGGCGCACGCGCACCAGCGCCCAGCCCGGGCGCAGCTTCGGCAAAGGCCTCGCGCGCTGCGTCAGATGCCTACCTCTAACAACGAAGGCCATCATGGGCGCAGGCAATGCCTCAGCGCAGAGCGGCCGCGAGCGCGGAGACGAGCAGCGGCTCTTGTTCCGGAAAAACGGTGCGCAGGTCGAGAAGCAGGCGTTCGTCCTCGATCCGCGCGATGACGGAAACGCCGGCCGACCGGCGGAGGCGTTGTTCCAGTTGGGCGGCGGAGTGCCGTTTGCTCGCGATGCGGATGAGAGACGTCGGTAGATCCTGCGCGGGTGTCGAGCCTCCGCCGATGACCGAAGAGCCTTTCACAATCTCCATCTCAACCTGGCCTGGCACAAGGTCGGATCGCAGTTCCCGCAACAGATTCTCGGCGCGCTTCTGAATTTCAGCAGGGGTCGCGCGAATCATCCGCAGGATGGGGATCTCCTCGGTCGCTCCCCGCAGATACGCGCTCAGCGTTGTTTGCAGCGCTGCGATGGTCAGCTTGTCCACGCGCAGTGCGCGGTAGAGCGGAAAGCGGCGAATCCGCTCGACCAGCGCCGCCTTTCCCGCGATGATCCCGGCCTGCGGCCCGCCCAGCAGCTTGTCGCCGCTGAACGCCGCGAGAGAAACGCCTTCCTCGAAGCTCGTCCCCACCAGCGGCTCGCGAACTCCTTGCGGGGAAAGGTCCACGAGGCAGCCTGATCCGAGGTCCTCCATCACCGGCAGATCGCTCCGTTCGCCGATTTCCACCAACTCCGCCAGCGCCGGGCGCTCCGTGAAGCCGGTAATATGGAAGTTCGAGGGATGAACACGCAGCAGCAGGCGCGTCCGTTCATTGATGGCCGCCGCATAGTCCTCGGCGCGCGTGCGGTTCGTGGTACCCACTTCGCGGAGGATCGCCCCGCTTTCGGCCATCACCTCGGGCACACGAAACCCGTCGCCGATTTCAATCAGTTCGCCACGGGAAACGATCACTTCTCCGCCGCGCGCCAGCGCCGCGAGAGAGAGCAGCATCGCCGCAGCGCAATTGTTCACCACGACCGCGGCTTCAGCGCCCGTCAGCCGGCAGATCAGCTGGCTCGTGTGGGCGTCGCGCTTTCCTCGCTCGCCGGCTTCCAGGTCGTATTCGAGATTGCTGTAGCTTGTTCCCGTATCGCGAATGCGATCGGCGACGCCTTCAGGGAGCGGCGCCCGCCCGAGGTTCGTATGCAGGATCACGCCCGTGGCGTTAATGACCGGCAGCAAGGAAAACGACAGCATTCGTTCCACCAGAGATGCAATCTGCGCTTCAAGGCCGGCCGAATCCGGCAGGTGGAGCGCATCCACGCCGCCGGAAATGGCGGCACGAAGATCTGCGAGTGCGGCGCGCGTAACCTCGACGAGCAACTCGCGGCTCACGCGAGAGGCGAGGCTGCACAGTCGCGGCTGCGCCAGCAGCTCGTCCACGGAGGGCAGCCGACGGAGCAGGTCGCTTTGCTTCTGCGAAAGGACGCGTTTGACCGGCGAAGACATTTCCGCCATTTGACCACACACGAAGGCACCGGGCAATTCCGCAGCCGTTGTGCATGCGCACGCGCCGCTTCTTGGGTGGTTGACGCGCCACCCGCCCGCTCCTAGCATGGAGAGAAGCGAGTCCCTATGGGTACCATCGAGGAAGACCTGGCGCAGCTCGAGCGAGACATCCGCCAGTTCAAGATCGAATACGAACAATACTTCGGCGGAGGCCGCAAACGGCCCCCGACGGAAATCGAGTGGCGCATCGAGCAGACGATGAAGCGCCACAGCGAGCGCGCCGCGCAGCTGCGGTTCAATCAGAATTTCCGGCTAAGCAATCTCCAGCAGACCTTCGCCAAATACAAAGAGATGTTCCGCAAACGCACCCAGCAGAAGGAGGAAGGCGCCGTCCAGCGGCATTTCGGCGCAGCAGCGAAAGCCATTGAGGCGGAGCGCTTGCATCAGCAGCCGGCCGAACCCGCGAAGGCGGCCAAACCCGGGGACTTTCGCGTGACCTGCGTCAAACCCGACGAGGAGGCAGAAAAAGTCGAACAACTCTACCAGGCGTTTGTGAAAGCCAAAGAGCAGGTAGGCGAGAGAACCGACAAGCTCTCCCGCGCGAATTTCCGTGAATTCGTCCGTAAGAAAACCAAGGAGCTGCAGAGCCAGCAGGACGCCAAGGAAGTCGAATACGTCGTTGAAGTGGCCGAAGGCCAGGCCAAGCTCAAAGCGCGCGTCAAGTCCTGACCAAGACGTCTCACCGCTGAGTTTGCGGTTTCCCGACCCCGCTCTCCGCGACTACAATACCCGCTCTCCTGCGGGAGTGTGCCGGGGGTGCGCATGCCGGTGGAGCGGGCGCTCATCAGTGTTTTCGACAAGACGGGAATCGTGGATTTCTCCAGGCGAATCGCGGCGCTGCGCATCGAAATCCTCTCCACCGGCGGCACCGCGAAGCTCCTGCGCGAATCCGGCGTCGCCGTTCGCGACGTCGCCGAGTTCACCGGTTCTCCCGAAATGCTCGGCGGCCGCGTCAAGACGCTCCATCCGAGAGTCCACGGCGGCATGCTCTTCCGCCGCGGGAACGACCAAGACCGCCGGGAAGTTGCCGCCAACACCATCGTCCCTATCGACCTCGTTGTCGTGAATCTCTACCCGTTCGAAGCCACAGCCGCTAAACCCGGCCTCACGGCTGAGGAACTGATCGAGAACGTAGACATCGGGGGGCCGGCGATGCTCCGTTCCGCCGCGAAAAACTTCGAGAGCGTCACCGTCGTGGCCGATCCCTCCGACTACGGCCGCGTGGCGGAGGAGCTCGAATCGGCGCGCGAAACCCAACTCGCGACGCGCCTCGAACTCGCTCGCAAGGCGTTTGCCTTGACTTCCCGCTACGATGGCCTGATTACCACGCAGCTCGAGCGCGTCTCCGCGGAGCGCGGCGAACTTGGCCTCGTTGCTTCGGCGCCGCTGCCCGAACGCCTGCACTTCGCTTTGCATCGCCAGCAGTCGCTGCGTTACGGCGAAAACCCGCACCAGGCCGCGGCGCTCTATCTTCCCGCGGGGCGTCCCGCCTCCGGGCTCGCTGCCGCGAAGCAGCTTCAAGGCAA
>DASPOW010000411.1:0-6278 GCA_035625855.1 Candidatus Methylomirabilota bacterium
ATCAGCTTGCGCAGGCGGATGGCGAGCTCCCGGCCGCGGTCGAAGGCCTGCTCGCGGTGGCAGATGAGCGCCAGCGCGTCCACCGGCTCGCCGCCGACCAGCACGTCGAGCTTCACCAGGTCGGCTTCCTTGTAGCCGGAAAGCTGGTAGTCCAGCGAAGCGTAGCCGCGCGACACGCTCTTCAGCCGGTCGTAGAAGTCGAGCACGATTTCGTTGAGCGGCAGTTCGTAGGTGAGCATCACGCGCGTCGGCGACAGGTACTCGAAGTTCTTCTGCGTGCCGCGCTTTTCCTGGCAGAGCTGCAGGATGGCGCCGACGGAATCGTCGCTGGTGATGATCATGGCGGTGAGGATGGGCTCCTCGATCTTGTCAATGTCGCTGGGGTTCGGGAATTTCGCGGGGCTGTCCACCTCGATGACCTCGCCCGTCACGCGGGTGATACGGTAGCGCACGCTGGGCGCCGTGGTGATCAGGTTGAGGCCGAACTCGCGTTCCAGGCGCTCCTGCACGATTTCCATGTGCAGCAGGCCGAGGAAACCGCAGCGGAAGCCGAAGCCGAGGGCCACGGAATTTTCCGGCTCGTAGAAAAACGCGGCGTCGTTCAACTGCAGTTTGCCCAGGGCGTCGCGCAGCGGCTCGTACTCGTCGGCGAGCACGGGAAACAGCCCGGCGAAGACCATGGGCTTGATGGCCTCGAATCCGGGCAGCGGCGGAGCGGGATTGGCGGCGTCGGTGACGGTGTCTCCCATGCGCGCGTCGGCGACGCGCTTGATGTTGGCGATGACGAAGCCGACGTCGCCGGCTGCGAGCTCGTCGAGAGCGACGGGCTTGGGCGTGAGCACGCCAAGCTGCTCGACTTCGTAGGTTTCATCGCCGGCGCAAAGCTTGATCTGCTGGTGCTTGGCGACGCGGCCTTCGACGACGCGCACCAGGATGACCGCGCCGCGGTACACGTCGAACCAGGAGTCGAAAATGAGCGCCTGCAAGGGATTTTCCGCGCGGCCTTTCGGCGGCGGGATGCGCTTGACGATGGCTTCGAGAACGTGGTCCACGCCCAGGCCGCTCTTGGCGCTGATGAGCAGCGCGTCCGCGGCGGGAATCGCCAGGACGTTCTCGATTTGCTCCTTCACGAAGTCGGGCTGCGCGGCGGGCAGGTCGATTTTGTTGATGACCGGAAGAATGGTGAGATTGTGCGAAGCCGCGAGAAAGGTGTTGGCGACGGTCTGGGCTTCGACGCCCTGGCTGGCGTCCACGACGAGCAGCGCGCCTTCGCAGGCGGAGAGCGCGCGCGAGACCTCGTAGGAAAAATCCACGTGGCCGGGCGTGTCGATCAGGTTAAGGCGGTAGATATTGCCGTCTTTCGCGGTGTAGTGCAGGCGGATGCTTTTGGCCTTGATGGTGATGCCGCGCTCGCGCTCCAGGTCCATGGAGTCGAGCACCTGCGCGGTCATCTCGCGCTCGGAAAGCGCTCCGGTCATCTCCAGCAGGCGGTCCGCGAGCGTGGACTTGCCGTGGTCAATGTGCGCGATGATGCAGAAATTGCGCTGGAATTTCGGGTCCATGAAGTGTGGCGTTGGGCCGGCGGCCAGGACGTTCCGCGGACAAAGGCGTGTCGGCGCGGCGCCGGCGCAAGCGGACCAGCGAATCAGTCTGCCACAGTTCCGCGGGCCCGTCAGCCTGGCCGGCACCGGCGACGGTTCCCGTGGCGGATAGCGCATCGCGGCGCAGAGCCAATGTGGCGCCGCCGCGAGCGCGGTATATAGTGGCTAGAGGTTCCGTGAGGCGCCGCGGCAGCGGTGTCCGCGGGGCCGTGTCCGCCATGATCGAGCCGCGCCGATGGCCGCCGACGTCATCAAAAACCTGGACCGCGCCAAGAAGCTCCTCGAGAGGAACCGCATCGAGGACGCCATCGAAGCCTACCTCGGGGTCCTGAACGACGCTCCGAATCACCAGGAAGCGACGCAGGCGCTGGGAGACTTGTACGCGCGCATCGGGCAGCCGGAGCGCGCCGGCGTTTACTACGGGATGCTGTTCGACCTGCTCGTCGAAGGGCGGGACGACACCAAGGCGCTGGCGCTCTACGGCCGCTTCCTGAAGAACATTGCGAACCAGCCGCCGGAACGCACGGCGCGCCACGCCTACCTGCTGCAGCGGCAGAACCGCGTGGAGGAAGCCATCGAGCAGTTCAGCAACGCGGCGCAAGTCTTCACCGCGGCGGGACGCCAGGAAGACGCGATTTTCTGCCTGGAGCGAGCGGCGCAGCTCGATCCGGACAACCTGGAGCGGCACCTGCGGCTCGCGGACGCCGCGGCGAGCATCGGGAAAAACACGGTGGCGTCGCGGGCGTTTCTGCGGGCCGGGCAACTGGCCTCGGTCGCGGGAGCGCAGGAGGACGCGCTCGAGCTCTTGCGGCGCGCACATGAGCTGGCGCCGGGCGAGCGCGGCGCGGCGCTGCTTTACGCGGAAGCCAGGCTGCGGGCCGGCGGCGCTGCGGAGGGAGTCGCCATTCTGGAGCCGCTCTCCGCGACCGAAAGCGATCCCGCGTTTCTCGAGACGTTCGCGGATGCGCTGACCAAGGCGGGACAGCTCGACCGGGCGCGGGCCATCCTGGAGATGCTGGTGCAGCGGACGGACGCGGGCATCCCGCGGATGTTCGACCTGGCGGACGCCTACGCCGCCGAAAAGCAGGACGCGAAAGCCGTGGAAGTGCTGGCGCTGCTGAAGCGCAAGCTGCTGGCGGCGCGGCGGGCCAACGATCTTGCGGCGCAGGTGGACCGCGTGGCGGAACGCCATGCGAACAGCGTTGCGCTGATGGAGTTCTGGGCTTCGCTGTACAACGAGCTGAATCGCGAAACGCGGTATTTCGAGATTCTGCTGCGGCTGTTCGACGCGCAGTTCCAGGCGGAGCAGTTCGAGAGGGCGCGCGACACTCTCGAGCGCCTGGTGGAGATCGACCCCTACGATCACCGCAACCAGCAGCGCCTGGAGCGGCTGCGGGCGCGGATGGACGACGCGAGCCTGAAAGGCCTGGGCGGCCGGCTGTCGCGCGCGGGAGGAACTCAATCGGCGCCTGCCGGCGGCCGCAACGCCGTTCCCCCGGACGGGGGAAGCGCGCCGGGGGCCGAGGGGGCGCGCGGCACGCAGCAAGGGCTCGAGGATTTGATCGTGCAGACGGAGATATTTCTGCAGTACTCGCTGCAAAGCAAGGCGGTGGAGCGGCTGCAGAAAATCGCGGAGTTGTTTCCCGGCGAGGAAGAGCACAACGTCCGTCTGCGCAACCTCTACGAGATGGCCAACTGGTGGCCGCCCGGGGCGCGCAAGGCGAAATCGAGCGAGGCGGCTCTGCCGGTCGCTGCGGTGCAGCCGGTTCCGCAGACCGGCAGGACGGGGACGTACTCCGCGGACACCCTGCGCGACTTGAGCAAGATCTCGGAGATCACGCAAAAGGTGTTTCGCCAGCAGACGCCGCGGGCGATGCTGAACACCACGGTGAACGAGGTCGGCGATTACCTGCACGCCTCACGGACATTCGCCGTAGTGGGGCCGCTGGGGCGTCCGCCGGAGCTGGCGGCGGAGTATTGCGCTCCGGGAGTGAAGCCCGCGAGCGGCGCGCAGGTGGTGTTCCTGATTTCGCAGACGGAAAAAGCCGCCGCGGACGAACTGGGCGGGCGCGTGCTGCGCCAAGCCAAGGAGCCGGTGCTGGCGGACCTGGGGCTGAGCACGGCGCTCGGCGTGACCCTGGTGGACAAGGAGACGCAGGCGCCGGCGGGAATGCTCATCGTGGCGCACGACGAAGAGCACGCCTGGAAGCCGAACGAGACTTTCTTCCTCCAGGCCATCGGGGACCAGATGCTGATGAGCGTGAGCCACACGCGGCTGAGGTCGCTGGTGCGGCGCATGGGAATGTCCCACGAGCGCACGGGACTGCTGAGCCGGGGTTCGTACTTCGGATGCCTGTTGACGGAAGCGGACCGGGCGCGCTCGCAGGGCACGCCGCTTTCGCTGATGCTCCTGCAGATCGACCGTGGAGCGGAGATTCTGCGGCAGCAGGGCGAAGCGCCGCTGGAACAGTTTGTCGAACAACTGGCGCGGCAGGTGCAGCCTGCGGTGCGGCAGAACGACGTTTCGGTGAGATACACGGCATGGGCGCTGGCGTTCATCCTGCCGGACACGCGGCTGCCGGGCGCGCGGGCGCTCGGAGACAAGCTGCGCGGAACCGCGGAGGCTCTGAAAGCGCCGTGGGACGGCGGCAAGCCTTCGCTGAGCGCCGGGATTGTCGAGGCGGTGGCCCGCGCGGATTATGACAGCGAGGACGTGGTGACGGATTTGATCAACCGCGCGGAGGCTTCGCTCGACGAAGCGCGGCGGCTCGGCGGCAACACCACCGTGGCTCTCGAAATACCCAAAGCCTGAATCCGTTCATCCAATCCGACCGGCCCGTTTTTCCCTGGTTTGTTGCCGCAGTTCTTCGACGGTAAACTGAAGGCCAAAGCGAGGCAGCCATGTTTCCAACCGATGTGGTGATTGTGGCGGGAGCGCGCACGCCGATGGCGCGTTACACGGGCGCGTTCAAGGACGTTTCGGCGATCGAGCTCGGCGCGGCCGCGGCCCGGGAAGCGGTAAGGCGCTCGGGCGCGGACCCGGCGGAGTTCGACCACGTGATCATGGGCAACGTGATGCAGACGAGCGCGGACGCCCTCTACGGCGCGCGGCACGTCGGGCTGAAGGCCGGGCTCCGGCAGGAAACGCCTGCGGTGACGGTGAACCGGCTGTGCGGGTCAGGCATAGAGGCCATCGCGCAGGCCGCGCAGCGGCTGTTGCTGGGTGATTCCACGCTGGTGCTGGCCGGAGGCATGGAGAACATGACGCAGGCGCCGTTTGTGATTCGCGGGGCGCGCACGGGGCTGAAGCTCGGAGGAGGCGCTCTCGAAGATTCGCTGATGGCCGGGCTGATGGACAGCTACTGCGGCTTGCCGATGGCGCTGACCGCGGAGAAGCTCGCCGAGCAGTACGGCATCGCGCGGAAAGACGCCGATGCGTACGCGCTGCGCAGCCAGCAGGCGGCGGATGCGGCGTACAAGGCGTGCCGGATGAAGGAAGAGCTGACACCCGTGGAAGTGAAGGAGGGAAAGAAGGCCGTCGTGGTGAGCGAAGACGACCACCGCAGGCCGGACACGACGATGGAGATTCTGGCGAAGCTGCCGCCGTCGTTCAAGAAGGACGGCATCGTGACCGCGGGGAACGCCAGCGGAATCGTGGACGGCGCGGCGGCGGTTGTCGTGACGCGGGAAAAGACGGCGAAAGAGCGCGGGCTGAAGCCGGTGGGGCGCGTGGTTTCGTGGGCCGCGGTCGGCGTGGACCCCAGCATCATGGGAATCGGGCCGGTGCCGGCCACGCAGGCGGCGTTGAAAGCGGCGGGGCTGAGGCTCGAGCAGATGGACCGCATCGAGGTGAATGAAGCGTTCGCGCCGCAGTACCTGGCGGTCGAGAAGGCGCTGGGCCTCAACCGCGACAAGACCAACGTGAACGGAGGAGCGATTGCTTTGGGGCACCCCCTGGGGGCTTCCGGGACGCGGCTGGTGATTACGGTGCTGAACGAACTGCGCCGCAACGGGCTGCGTTACGGCCTGGCGACCGCGTGCATCGGCGGCGGGCAGGGAATCGCCTTGGTTGTGGAGAGCTTGAACTAAGGCACGGGAAAAAAGGCAACGCAGAGACGCGGAGGCCGCTGAGGAGCACAGAGAAGATGGAAGATAGGGAAGGTCGCTTCAGAACAGCGGGGTTTCCAGGGTTGCAATGAATTGAATTCCCGGCACAAATTTCCCGACCAGGCGTTTGTCGTTTGTCAAAAACAGATCGCTCTTGGCTTGGGCAGCGCATGCCAAGTGAATCGCGTCGGCAGGCGGCACTCCCTGTATTCCACGGATTTTTGCGTAATGTTCCGAAGCGCCCAAGTCAAACGGAACGACTTCAGAAATAACTCTTTGCAACAGCCGACGTGATTCGTCCGCTGCGCGGACGGCTCCTGCACGATACACACCGGCAAGCACCTCACCGAAGGTGAAAGCACTGGTGATGAGTTGGTCCCCGCGTTCGTTCATTTTGGAGTGGATCGCCCCAACCCTTTTCGCGAATTGCGGGCTGTCTTCGAGCCAATAAACAAAGAGCATCGAATCCCAATAGATCCGGCTCAAGAGCGTTCCTTGCCCGCGTAAAAGTTTTCACGTTCGCCACGAAGATAAGATTCACCGCCCCCTAACTCTGCGAAGATGCGTTTG
>DASPOW010000412.1:0-11069 GCA_035625855.1 Candidatus Methylomirabilota bacterium
GGGCACGACCGCGGCGCCAAGGTGATTGCCCGGGCCCTGCGCGACGCCGGAATGGAGGTCATCTACACCGGACTGCGCCAGACGCCGGAGATGATCGCCTCGGCCGCGGTGCAGGAAGACGTGGACGTCATCGGGCTCTCCATCCTATCCGGAGCGCACAACACCCTTTGCCCGCAATTGATGGCGCTCCTGCGGGACAAGGGGATGACCGACGTGACCGTGCTTCTCGGCGGAATTATTCCCGAGGCCGACATCCCGGGTTTGAAGAAGGCCGGAATTGCCGAGATTTTTCTCCCCGGGACCTCCACCCAGGACATCATCACCTTCATTCGGAAGCGCCGCGGGCCGCCGGCCTAGGCCTGCACCTCTCGAAATTCCTTTTCGAACTTGACGCGCGTGTAAGGCGTCTCGAAACCGTGGCGGAGGATGTTCCGCCGGGCAACGCTTCCCGGCAGCGCCGCTCCTCCTATCCAAACCGGGACGGCGGATGCTAGAATTTTGGTGGTTCATTCGGAGTCGCCTTTGCCCGAGCAAAAGCCTGAAGAATCGTTCAAGGTCATCGACCGGAGGCCGTTTACGGCCGAGGGCGAACTTCGCCGAGAGGTTGTCGAGCAGGAAGAACGGGAGGCCGCGCGAAGGGCTCCGGAGGAAGCGAAGCCCGCGCCCGGAGCGGAGGCGGCCGTGCCTGGGCGGGAGACACCCAAGAGGTCTCCTGCCTTCGAGAACCTGGTGCGCATGCTGGGGAGCAACGCGGCGATGGTCCTGGGTGGTTACGCCGACCCGCGCAGCGGGCAGCCGATGATCGACCCGGACGCAGCGCAGGAATTGATCGACATGCTGGATGCGCTGAAGGAAAAGACCGAAGGAAACCTGACGCCGGAAGAGAAAACGCTGCTCCTGGACCTGACCGGCAAGCTGAAACTCGGCTTCCTCGAAATCTCGCAAGCCGCCGCAGCCGCAGCGGCGCCACGGACCAAGTCGCGCGGCTGAACCGGGAGGCTCCCGGGCCGCGGAGGCCTGCCAGCGGATCCCTTTCGCGCGCCGCCGATGATGAGCACCACGACAATGCACCTGACGGTTCTGGGCTCCGGCACCTCGATGGGTGTGCCCTCGCTTGGGTGCGCATGCCGGGTCTGCCGCTCGAGCGACCCGCACGACAACCGCCTGCGGCCGTCCATCCTGCTGTCGCGCGACGGGCACAACGCCGTCGTGGACACCACGCCGGATTTCCGGCAGCAGGCACTGCGCGCGAAGATTGAGAGCTTGGACGCGATCCTTCTGACCCACGGACACGCCGACCACATTCTGGGCTTCGACGACATCCGGCCGTTCAACCTACGGCAGAAGGCGGCGCTGCCGGTGTACGGGTCCGAAGAAACCTTTCGCATTCTGCGGCGCGTGTTTGCTTACGCCTTCGACGGCGAGCCGACGCTGAGCAGCGTGCCGCAGGTCTCGCTGCGCGTGGTGAACGGACCTTTCGAGATTCTGGGCGCGAGCGTCACGCCGGTTCCGGCGCGGCACGGAGAAATGAGCGTCTTCGGCTACCGCATAGGCAAGGCGGCATACCTGACGGACTTCAGCGAGCTGCCGGCGGCGTCGCGCGCTTTGCTGGGCGGCCTGGACGACTTGATCCTCGACGCGCTGCGTGACGCTCCCCACCCCATGCACCAGACGGTGGAGCAAGCGCTGGCGCTCGTGCAGGAACTGCGCCCGGCGCGGGCCTGGTTCACCCACGTGGCACACGAGCTGCCGCATGCGGAGACCAACGAGCGCTTGCGCAGACAGGGATTCGCGCATGTGCAGCTCGCTTACGACGGGCTTAGCTTCGAGGTGGCCGCCGCATGAGCCTGGCGGTGTTCAGCTCCGCAAGCGAATGGCGCGAGCGCTACCAGGCCACGGGCCGCGGCAGCACAATCGCCATCGGAAACTTCGACGGCATTCACCTGGGCCATCAGGCCATCCTCGGCGCGGCGCTGGCTCGCGCCCGCGTAACGGGCGAGGTGGCCACGGCGGTTACGTTTGATCCACCTCCCCTGAAGGTCCTGCGACCGGAGGCGGCCCCTCCCCGGCTCTCGACAAACGCCCAGCGATTGACGTGGTTTGCAGCGGGCGGCCTGGAGGCGGCCGTCGTTCTGCCTTTCACGCTGGAGCTTTCCAGAATGGCTCCGGCCGGGTTCGTGGAAGAAGTTCTCGTGCGCGGGCTTTGCATGAAGGCGATTTTTGTCGGAGAAAACTTCCGCTTCGGACACAAGCACGCGGGCAATCCGGCCCTGCTGAAGGAATTGGCCGCGCGGCACGGCTACGAGGTAACCATCGTGCCGCCGGTCCATTTTCGCGGCGAGACTGTCTCAAGCACGGTCATCCGCCGCGAGATCGCCTGCGGCAACGTCGGCCACGCGGCGCGGCTGCTGGGGAGGCCGTTTGTTCTGACGGGCGCGGTGGTGGCGGGGACAGGAACCGGCCGGCGGTTCACTTTTCCGACGTTGAACCTCGCGCCGGAGCAGGAATTGCTGCCCGCGCAGGGCGTGTACATAACGCGGACAAAGATCGGCGGCGTGAGCTACGACTCGGTGACCAACATCGGGCGGCGCCCGACCTTCGATGGGAAAACGTTGACCGTAGAAACACACCTCCTGGGTCATAGCGGCGGGGTCGATCCGGCTGAAATGAAGATTCGTTTCTGCAAGCGGCTTCGGGATGAAAAGAAGTTTGCCGGGCCGGAGGAATTGCGCACGCAAATCGCACAGGACGTCGCACGCGCAACAAGGTTCTTTGCCCGGCTGGCGGCTTTCCACAAGCTGCGGCAGGCGGTCTAGTTCCCGGGCGGATTACCTGGACTTCGAGAGGCAGTCCTCACAGTAGCCGCCGACTTCGGTGCGCGAAATCGTCACCTTCATGTGGAAGTCCGTTTCAATCTGGCGCTTAAGCTGTTCGTAGAGCCGGCTCTCGAACTCGCGGACTTTCCCGCAGCGCAGGCAAGCGACGTGGATGTGGTCGCGCGGGCCGTGGCTCTCGTAATAGTGCTGGTCGCCGCGCAGGTGGAGCAGGTCGAGTTCGTCGATCAAGCCGTGCTTCTTCAGCAGGTCGATGGTGCGATAGACCGTGACGCGATGCACCGCGGGATCGATTTTCTGCGCACGGCCGAGGATGCTCCCCGCGTCGAGGTGCTGCTCAGCGCTGTCCATGACCTGGAGAATCACGCGGCGCTGCTGAGTCAGGCGGATGCCGCGGGAGCGCAGCGCCTGCTCGAGGCGTCCCGTCGTTTCCGAGGTGTTGATGCGCTCGCCGGTGGAAACCCGGTGCGCAGGTGTCGCCGCCATGCTCCTCGCTCCCAGGCTCTCGGCCGTGCTCAGCGGCCGGACCAAATCCGCAGGACGTCGTTGTACATCACAAAACCGAGCAGCGCCAGAAGAAAGACCAATCCAACCTGGACGAAGCGCTCCTTGAAGGCCATGCTCATGTCGCGGCGGCGGAATCCCTCGATACCGAGCAAGAGAATCTGGCCGCCGTCGAGAATGGGGATCGGGAGCAGATTCAGCACACCGAGGTTCAGGCTCAAAGTAGCCATCAGCTCCAATACGGATGAGGTGCCGCGGCTGAAGGCTTCCCCGGACTCGCGCGAGATCCCCACCACACTCTGGAGCTGCCGAATCGAAATGGCGCCGGTAATGAGTTTTCCCAGAATGACGACCACCTGCCCCGCTCCGGAGACCGTCGCCAGCGCGGCGTCACGCGTGCCTTCCAGCATCCCGACCCGCGCGTAGTTGAGTTCCGGGCCGATGGTCACTCCGATGACCCACACCTTTTCGCCTTTTTCGTTGGCGCCCATCCGCGGGGTCACTTTCGTTTCGATGACCTGGTTCTTGCGCCCCAGGCGAACGGCGACTTCCTGACCGTTCGAATGGCGGACCACGTCCAGGAACTCTTGCTGGTTGAACACGGCGCGGCCATTGAGCGCCAGGACCTTGTCATCCGGGCGGATACCGGCCTGGTCGGCCGGGCCGCGGGATTCGACTCGATCCACGACAGCCAGGGCAGGTCTCTCCCCGAAGGTCCGCCGGACCTGGTCGGGTCCCTTCTCCGGCACAATCAGCGAAACTTCGCGATGGTCCGGGCCATTCTCCACGCGCAGATCAAGGCGGCTTCCCGGTGCGGCCTGAGACAGCGTTTCGAGCCCCTTCTCCCAGGTCGGATGGCTCACGCCGTTCAGAGAAACCACGCGGTCGCCGACGCGCAGCGGGCTGGGAACATTGCCGTTGCTTTCCGGCTGGCGTACGACCTCGAGCGGGCGATCGAAATAGGCCGGATGCGGCACGCCGAATATCACGAAGAGCGCGAACAGCAGCGGAAACGCAAACAGGAGATTCACGATGGGCCCGCCCAGACAGATGACGGCGCGCTGCCAGCGCGGCTTGCTCATCAGTTCGTCGGGAGCGCCCGTGGGAGCCTGCTTGCCGGAATCGATGTCCGACAGGTCCTGCCCGGCCATGCGCACGTAGCCTCCCAGCGGAACGGCGCTCACGCGATAGTCGGTGGCGCCACGTTTCCATCCAAAGAGGCGCGGCCCGAAGCCGATCGAGAAAACGTCCACGCGCACGCGGAACAGCCGCGCCAGCACGAAGTGCCCCCATTCGTGCACGAGAATCAGCACGCCCAGAACAATCAAGGTCCCCAGCAGAATGTTCACTCCGCTCATCGCGCTTCGATCCGCCTCCTCGACAAAACCAAAAGGTATTGTACCCTCAACTCGCCGCTGCCGCGGTCGCGGCCATCCGTGAGACTTCCTCTCTGGCCATGCGACGCGCCTCGGCGTCCGCCGCGAGCACGTCGTCGATCTTGCCCAGCCGCATCCGCGGCGTACGCGCCAGCACGTTCTCGATCACTTCCGGAATCCCCAGAAACGGCAGGCGGCGATCGAGAAAGGCGGCCACGGCGATTTCGTCCGCGGCGTTGAGCGCGCAAGGCAGCGCCCCGCCGGCCTTCAAGGCCTCGCGGGCCAGGCGCAGGCACGGGAATCTCCGCGTCGAGGCGCGCTCGAAGTCCAGCCGCTTCAGCTTCTTCCAGTCCAAGGCTACCTCGTTCGATGCAACGCGCTCCGGGCAGGTTAACGCGTACTGGATGGGCATGCGCATGTCCGGAGGAGCAAGCTGCGCCAACACCGAGCCGTCTTGGAACTCGACCATGGAATGAATCATCGATTGCGCGTGCACAACGACTTCGATCTGTTCGGGGCGCATTCCGAAGAGCCAGCGGGCTTCGATCACCTCGAAACCCTTGTTCATCATCGTTGCGGAGTCGATGGTGATGCGGTTGCCCATGCGCCAGTTCGGGTGTGCCAGGGCCTGCTCGGGGGTTACGGAGGAAAGACTCTTGAGCGGCGTCTTGCGGAAAGGGCCACCCGAGGCAGTCAGGACCAGGCGGCGCACCTCCGAGACCTGCCCGCCGCGCATGCACTGGTGAATGGCGTTGTGCTCGCTGTCTACCGGAAGCAGCGTGCAACGCGATTCGGCGACCGCCTTCATCACCAGTTCGCCGGCGGCGACCAGCACTTCCTTGTTGGAAAGGGCCACCTGCTTGCCGCAGCGCACGGCCTCATAGGTGGCCTCTAGGCCGACCACACCCACCGCGGCAGAGACGACGATGTCCGCCGCTGCGAGGGTGGCGACGGCGCGGATTCCTTCGCGCCCATGCTGGATTTCGGGAAGGGCGACTCCGGCGCCGCGCAATCGCGCCGCCAGTTCGTCCGCGCGCGCGGCGTCGGCAACCGAGACAAGAGAGGGCGAATGGCGGCGCACTTGCCCCGACAGTTCATCGATGTTGCCCCCTGCGGCGAGGGCGACGACACGGAAGCGCTCGGGCAAACCCTCGACCACGGCGATACACTGGCGGCCGATGGAGCCCGTCGAGCCCAGAATCGCCACGTTTTTCAAGCGGAATGACCCTGCATGGCTCTTGCGGCTCTCACTCCACGAGACCGCTGATCCAAGACCAATAGTACCAGACTACCGGAAGCGCCAAGATCAGCGCGTCGATGCGATCGAGAATTCCGCCGTGTCCGGGCAAAAGGCTTCCTGAATCCTTGACTCCCGCGCTGCGCTTATAGGCCGATTCCGCCAGGTCGCCGATCTGGCCCGCGATGTTCCCGAGAGACGCCATCATGAGCAGGTGGAAAGGGCTCACCGGAATCCAGTAGCGCGCGGCGTATCCCACCACGAGTGAGGCCACGAAGCTCGCAATTGTACCTTCCCACGTTTTCTTCGGGCTGAGGCTGGGAGCGAGTTTCAACCGGCCGATGCTCCGGCCCACAAAATAGGCGGCCGTGTCGCCCGCCCAGATGATGACCATGGCGAACAGCAAGAGGCGCGGTCCAAAAGGACCGGCGCCGTGCAGGCGGATTCCAAAGCTCAGAGGAAAAGCGACCAACAGAAAAGCCGACGCGCTGATTCCTGCGGCCGGCAGCGCCTCTTCTGTGGACTTTTTCGCAACCACGCTCAGGACGATCAGGCCCGCCGCGAACAGAAGAAACGCGCCCGTGACACTGAACAGGCCCACGGGCATCACCCGCGGCCAAGCGCCGCGGAGCGTTTCGCCGCCCGCCAGTTGAATTCCCCTCCCCGTAGCGGCCAGCCACTGCGAGAACACGAGCACGATTGCGCACGCAGCCGTCCACATCGGGTAGCCAGGCTGGCCCTTGGCCGTCCCCAACGCGAAGTACTCCAAAAGGGCGAGGAGAATAAACAGCGCGAAACCCGCGGCGACAAGCGCCGTTGAACCCCACAAGACCAGCGCGGTTACGGCGGGAATCAACACGACGCCCGTGAGCACTCGTTTCCAGGTCATGAAAAGGAGTTTC
Organism: Candidatus Methylomirabilota bacterium; assembly: GCA_035625855.1. Taxonomy (GTDB): domain Bacteria; phylum Acidobacteriota; class Terriglobia; order Acidiferrales; family UBA7541; genus Acidiferrum. Next base: position 6,854 of record DASPOW010000412.1, read on the forward strand.
TCCCCTGAAACACCCAGGGAATCCAATCACAGGAGGCGCGAGAAATCACGAAAGAAGTTTCAAGGAAGGCAGGTCACCTGCCGGCGACGCGTACCGGCTCCGGGACCTCCGGCAAACCCGCTTCGTGAATGCCGCCGTAGCGCCGCTCGCGTTTCTGAAAGTCGAGAATCGCCTCGATCAGATTTGCGCGCGTGAAATCGGGCCACAGCGTTTCGGTCACGTAGATTTCGGCGTAGGCGATCTGCCAGAGAAGAAAATTGCTCACGCGCATTTCGCCGCTGGTGCGGATGAGCAGGTCCGGATCGGGCAGCCCGGACGTGTACAGGTGCCGGGAAACGCGTTCCTCGTCAATGGGTTCGCCGGCGTGGCCGTTGCGGCTTTCCGCGACGATAGCCTTTACGGCGTCCACGATTTCGGCGCGGCCACCGTAGTTCAACGCGATAGCCAGGGTCATCCCGGAGTTCTTTGCGGTGAACTCCATGGCCTCGACGGCGTCCTGGCGAACCCCGGCGGGAAGCTCTTCCAGGCGTCCAAGAACGCGGAACCTGATGTTGTTCTTGTGGATCGACGGGAGTTCCCTGCGGAGGTATTCGCGCAGAAGCTGCATCAGAAAATCGGTCTCGGACTTGGGCCGGCGCCAGTTCTCCAGCGAAAACGCATAGAGCGTCAGCGCTTCCAGTTTCAGCCTGACGCAGGTTTCAATGGCCATGCGCGCAGACTTGGCTCCGGCGCGATGGCCGGCCGCGCGCGGCAACCTCCGGCGCCTTGCCCAGCGCCCGTTGCCGTCCATGATGATGGCCACGTGGCGCGGCAGGCGCTGCGGGTCAAGCGCGGCCAGCAGCCGGGCCTCTTCGGGGCTGACGGATCCAAGAAGCTGCGAAGCGGTGGTTTGCGGTGTGCGCTGGTGCTTGACGGTCGACAAAGAAGTTCTGCCCGAATCCTCTTTACGCGGCAAAGTTAACACACCCCCGCGCGCCGCGCAATCCCGGCGTTACCTGAAACTAACCGGACGGCGCTCCCGGGGAGGGAAAGACCGCCGTGTAGGTGAGGATCAGCGTCAGCACGATCATGGAAATGGCCGTCACCCACGCGACGATATTGAAGGTCAGCGTGTTGACATGCTCTCCCATGAGGTCGCGGCGGTTCACCAGCAGGAGAATGAAGATGACCACCACGGGCAGCCAGATGCCGTTGCCCACCTGGGAGAACACCAGGATTTTCCACAGAGGCGCGTTCGGCAACAAAATGATTCCCGCGCCGATCACGATGAGCAGGGTGTAAAGCGAATAGAAGATACGGGCTTCCTTGAACTTGTGGTCGATGCCGGCTTCGAAGCCGAGACCTTCGCAAATGACGTGCGCGGTGGAAAGGGGAAGGATGGTCGCCGCGAACAGCGAAGCGTTGAGCAACCCGAAAGCGAACGTTCTCCCGGCCCACTTCCCTGCCAGAGGAACAAGGGCTTTGGCGGCGTCAGCGGCCTCCGTGATATTGCGCAGGCCGTTCGCGTACAGCGTTGCTGCCGTGCAAACGATGATGAAGAACACGATGACCATGCAGCTCAGGCTTCCCACCAGAACGTCGGCGCGCGCCTGCGGATACTGCCTTGGGCCGACCTTCTTCTCGACGAATCCGGCTTGCAGATAGAAAAACTGCCACGGCGCGATGGTCGTCCCCACCAGCGCTGTCAGCGTCAGCAGATATCCTCCTGTAAAGTGAAACGTGGGGACCACCGTGTGCTGCGCCGCCTGGAGCCAGTCCGGCTTGGCCAAGATGGCCGAGATGAAGTAGGTCAGATAAAAAAGGCAGGCGACAAGAAAAATAACTTCCACCTGGCGGTACGTTCCGCGCAAGACCAGGACCCAGACCACAATCGCGGCAATCGGGACGGCGATGTACTTGCTCACGCCGAAAATCTGCATCGCGGCGGCCACGCCCGCGAACTCCGCAACCACGTTGGCCAAATCCACAAAGAAACCGATGAACATGACAAAGAAGGTCGGGCGAAACCCGAACTCCTCGCGAATCAAGTCCGAAAGGCCTTTTCCCGTCATCACGCCCAGGCGCGCGCACATCTCCTCGGTGACGTAGAGCGCGATGGTCATCGGAATCAAGGACCACAGGAGCGCATAACCGTAGGAAGCGCCGGCCTGGGAGTAGATGGAGATTCCCCCGGCGTCGTTGTCGACGTTGGAGGTGATCAGCCCGGGGCCCACGACGGCGAGAAGAAAGAGGATGCGGCGGCGCAGGCTCCGTATCCGGCGCTGCAGACTCGCGCCACGCCCGCGCAAGTTTTCCGCCATCGCGACTAGGGTCGTGCGGTCCATTTTCCCCGGTTACAGGTCCCTTAGCGATTCACCAGCCGCGAGACGATGTCGTCCACGGCGATCGTTCCCAGCGGCCGGTTGTCGTCGTCCACCACGGTCAGCGTTCGCAAGTTGTACTTGTCGAAGAGGGCGAAGACCTCGCGCTCGTCGGCGTCGGCCTTGACGCTCAACAGCGGCTCATGGCGGAGCTCCGTCAAGGGTTGTTCCGGAGCGGCCAGAAGGAGCCGCGCCACCGGCACCGCGCCCGCGAACCGCGCGCCGGCATCCAGAAGAACTACGGTATCGAGCTGGTCCAGCTGAAATTCCTGGTGACGGATCCACGCGAGGACTTCGTCCCGCGTCGTGCTTTCTCCCACGAACGCGAACTCCGGGTTCATCATTCCGCCGGCGGTGGCTTCATCGAATTGCATCAGCCCGCGCACCTCGGCCGCTTCCTGGCCGGGCATCTCCTCGAGCAACTCCTCCGTGGTTTCCCTCGGAAGATCCGCGAGCACGTCCGCGGCAGCGTCGGGAGGCATCTCCTCGAGAATGTCGGCGGCCTTTTCCGGATCGAGCTTCTCGACGATCTGGGTGGTCAGGCGCTCATCGAGTTCGGCGAGGACGGAGGCGGCGGTTTCTTCGTCGAGCGAAGCGATGATGGACTGCCGCTCTGCCGCCGACAGTTTTTCCATGATGTCCGCAAGGTCGGCGGGGTGCAGGTCCTCGAGTTTCTCGTGGGTGATGCGCAGCTTCACGCGACGCAAGGGATCGGGCTCGACCAGGTTGACGAACTCCCAGCGAATCGTCCGCGCCGGCAGCCTGCTCTCCAGACGGCGCAGGGCGTGCGACGATGCGACTCCCTGCAGCAGCCGGCGAACCGCCCCGGGCAGGCCGACGTCAACCTGCAGCATGCGCAACTCGAGGTTGCCGTTGGTCGGCTGCTCGACCAGGTCGAGGTCGTTCACGCGGACGACTTTGCGTCCGCTCGTGTCGATAATCTGCTGGTCGAGCAGGTCCTTGCACACGGCAAGCCAAGCCTCGTTCGGCGCATACGCCTCGAGGGCGCGCTCGGGGCAATTCAGGCGCAGCTTCCCGGGCTCTACCGCGGCGACCTGGTCGTAGCGCGCGACAAGGGGCTGAAAGCGGCCGCGCGAGAGCAGATACCAGGCGACGCGATACGGCGCCACGGCCGGCTCGATAAAGAGCTCGCGGAGCCGTCCGACGAAATTACCCTGCGCGTCGTAGGCCTTTGCACCCAGGAGTTCCGTTGTGTGCAACATTGGGTTTCGACTCCTGCGCTTTGAGTGGCGGCCGGGCGCGACCGGCAGGCAAGAAAAAACCCGCAGGGCGAAAACGCCGGCTGCGGGCAAGTCCTTCCTTGATAAGAACTTACCTCTAGCCTTCGCGACACCGCCCTTGGCCCATGTCCAGCGCGGGCAGGTTCATGCCCGCCCGGACGGAGGACTTGCGCAATCCCCGGTGTGCCGTCATCCCGCGTTTCATCCTGGGGCAACTCGGACCAGGATCCAGTTCGCCGGATGCATTCATTGCAAGAGTGCGACCTCGCGCTAGTGATAAGCCGCGGCGGGAGTCAAAGTCAAGAAAAGAATGCAGAAAAGCTAATTTTTTCTTTGGCCCGCTGCGTTCGCGAACAGCATATCGCGGGGCTGCTCACCGCGGCGGCGGCAGTCTTCGGCGTAGAGCTCCAGGTAGTTCTTTACGACATAGTCCCGGTAGGAAAAGCCGAGCGCCTGGGCCGCCTGGTCAATGGCCGCCGGAGGGCCCTCCAGTTCAAGAAACGTCCCGATGGGCGTCTCGTCCACTTCCAGCAACAGCCCCGCCGCCCAACGTTCCGATGCGGGCAGAACGTAGGTCGTGCGGTGCTTTTCGTAACGAAACCATCCCGCCAGGCC
>DASPOW010000413.1:0-5161 GCA_035625855.1 Candidatus Methylomirabilota bacterium
GCCCGCCCGTCGAGATCGGAATCCGTGCTGGCGACGAGATACTTCGTTTGCGCGATTTCGGGCGCCCGCCGCTCCACGAGGCTCTTGTGATTGGCCACCAGCGCACTCCAGGGACGCGCCGGATTGATGGGGTCGAGATACGCCTCCATCCCGCCGATGCTCTGCGGATTCGCCTGGATGAAGCGTTTCAGTGCGGCCAGATACTCCTGGCGCAGTTTCTGATAGCGCGGCGACTTCGCCGTTTCATCGGCTTTCGTGTATTTCGGGTGCGGCAGGCCCTTGGTCACCCCGCCGCTGTTCGCCTGCAGATAGGCGTCCATGAACTCGGGAATGTCCATGATGTTGTCCGCGGTCAGCGTGCGTTCCGTGTCTTCCGCGGACAAATCGATGGTCTTGTTGGTCTTCATCCACGCCTTCAGTTCCGGCGAGAGCTTCAGCCCCGCGACGTATTCATCGCGCGTGGGCAGGGGATCGCTGGCCTCGATCTCCCGGATGACGTCGGCGTAACTCTTGCGCAGGAGGTAGAACGTGAACTGCCGCACCGGTTCGGGCCGGCCTGCCGTCGCCGCGGCGCGCGCCACGAACACAATGGAGCCCGATGGGGCTCCGCCGCCCTGGGCGCGGGCGGTCAGGTGCAGCGTGAAGTACAGGCACGCGGAAAGGGATAGGGCGACTGCTCGTTTGCTTTTCATGCCAGCCATTCTAAATCGAGTCGGCTCAAGGCAAGTTGCGAGTTTCCCGAGCATCAACACGTACCGCGAGCGTACCGTCACGACGGCGATTCAGAAAAGGCGGAAGGCGACTTCGACCGGGACCCAGGCCGCGACCGGGCGCCCCGCGGCGTCGCGCGCCGGCATGAACCGCCAATGCTGCACGGTCTGCACGGCGGTCTCGTCGAGCCCGAAGCCGATGCCGCGCGCGATCCGTGTTTTCAGGGCCTGGCCATTCGCTCCCACCAGGACCTCGAGAGTCACGATCCCCTGCACTTTGGCTTTTCGCGCTTCTTCCGTGTAAGGCGGGTCGGGGCAGTAAGCGCACGATGGCATCTTCATGCCGGGCTGGTAACCGCGCGGACCGCCGAAGCCAGCGGCCGGGCCGTCTTCATCACCCATGTACCCGTCGTGCCCGGAGCCAATTCCCTTGCAACATCCCGGCCCGGCTGAATCGTTGTATTCCTTCATCCAGGGCAAACCGAGCTGCACGTAAGGTGGATTCACGAGCGGCGGCGCCTCCGCATCCAGTATGGCCGGGTTCATCGGCAGTCTCGGAACTTGGTTTCTTGGAATCTGCGGGCGCAAGAACACGATGGAAGAAAGCGGTGCGAAGTTTCCGCGCGTTGCGGGGCGCGGATCGCGGTCGCCGCTGCCGCCCTTTCCGGGGGAGCCCGTTTTGCGCAGCATCTCGAGAACGTCGGCGGGCGGCCCGAAGAGGATCCCTTTGACCGGTGTGCCGTCCTGAGGGGAAGGCCGGGCGGGCCCCGGCGGTCGCGCGGCCAAAGCAAGGAGCGCTCCGATGACGAGCGCATGGATCACGAGGGAAAGCGATTGCGCGCGGCTTTCCCGCGCCGTGCGCTTCACCGCGAGCAGGTGAAGCGGCGCGCCGTTTGCCGAGGAGCCCGTCAGGCGCATCGGCTGGAGCAATTGCGCCAGGTTTTCCCGGACGCGTTCCAGCCAAGTTTCACGATTGGAGGAAAGAGAGAAAGACGAGCCAAGCCGGCGGTCGAACATGGCGCACCCTCCCGGCCCGCCCGAACTTCACCGCACATCCCCGACGTCGGTACGAGCCAGCAATGTGCACTCTGAATCGGGACAATGACGAAGGGTTGCCTCCGGGGACAAGAAAACGAAAGGAAGGGAAGCGCCGAAGGGAAGGCTCAGAACAGACGGAAGGTCACTTCGTAGTTGACGATAACCGGCACCGGTTTCCCGTTGGGGCCCAGCGCGGGCTTGAAGCGCGCCTGCCGCATAGCTTCGACCGCCTTTTCTTCGAGCCCAAGTCCCGGACCTTTTACAACCTCGATGCTCGTGACGCGGCCGTCCGCGCTCACCACCAGGCGGAGAACCACGATGCCCTGGTACTTCGCCTTGCGCGCCTCTTCGGAATACTGCGGGTCGGGGCAGTAAATGCAGCTCGGGATGCCCACGCCATTCACGCCCGCGCGAAAAGCGCCGCCCCCGGTTCCGCCTCCGGAACCCGGGCCGAGTCCTCCGCCCGAACCGCTCCCGATGCCGCCGCCCTCTCCGCTGCCAATACCGCCACCGCCGCCGGGGCCGTTGGAAAGAGTCACCGCAGCGGCGAGCGGGTCGCCGAAGTTCGGCAACGCCGGATTAGCCACTTTCAGGTCCGGGGGACCGAGCAGCGTGGGATCCATGGGCAGCTTGGGCTGCGGATTCTTGATGACCGCCGTGGGCGGCGTGAACTGGTTCCAGGCGAAACGCGGTGCGCGGCCCTTGGTGGCGGGCGTCGGCGAGCGATCTCCACCTCCGCCTCCGCCCCCGGCCTTGTCCTTGCCGGCGGGCAGCTTCGAGACGTATGGCGACAGGTCAATCGGCGTCACGTCCACCTTCGTGTTCGCCTGCGTGGACGTGCTCATGATGTTCGCGACGATGGGCACAAACGCCAGCGCGATGACTGCTGCGTGGATCCCCATTGACACAACTTGGGTCCAGCCGAAATTCTCGTCCTTCGACCAGATGTCCTTGACTTTGACCGGCTTGCTCGTTACCTGCAGGGGAGGCAGTTTCTTCGGGAAAAGTCCCTCCTTGATTCGCTGCCAGTAGCTGCCCCCGGCGGCCCAGTTCACTTCCAGGCGGCTGCCTGAGGCTCGCGACGGAACAGCCGGGCCGCCTCTGAAGAAATCGCGCAGGTTGTCCATCAACCCGGCGCCAAAACTCGTTTGCCGGAAAGGAGTGCCGGGGCCCGCCGGGCCCAGCTTGATGGGCCGCTCCCTGAGGAAATCCTTCACGTTGGACCAAAAATCGTCGGAAACCAGATGGGGAGGCGTGCCAAATCGGGGCGCAGGGGCCCCCGGTGGCAGCGGTGAATCGGCCTGCGACACCTTGGGCTTTTTCACGTCCGGAGGAACGAGATTGAAGTTGTACGGCACTATTTCCCCCGTTTAGACGCAGGCCACCCTCTGAAAGTGCCTGCTCCGGTTCGATTCGCGCGGGCTGGTCCAGGTTGCACGCGAACCGGCTGACACGGGTCAACGTTCATTGTAACATAGCAATTTCTTCTGCCGCACTCGTCTGCGGGAGACCTGCCCGCCGTTAGCATCAGCTCCCATGCGTTTTGCGGAGGGGATGGGAAGACACTCAAAGCGATGTCCGAGCCGCTGGATCTGAAGAAGACCCTGAATCTGCCCAAAACCGATTTCCCGATGAAGGCGGGCTTGCCGCAGAACGAACCCAGGCAGCTCGCCGCGTGGGAAGAAGCGCATCTCTACGAGAAGATCCTCGCGGCGCGCGCGAATGGCCCGCTTTTCGTTCTGCACGACGGTCCTCCGTACCCAACCGGCACGATTCACATCGGCACCGCGATGAACAAGATCCTCAAGGATCTCATCGTCAAATCGAAAAGCATGGCCGGCTTCCGCGCGCCGTATGTGCCGGGCTGGGATTGCCACGGATTGCCCATTGAAACCAAGGTCGAGAAGGAACTCGGGGGAAAAGGCAAGGTGCCGCCCGCGGAGTTTCGCCGGCTTTGCCGGGAATTCGCGTCGCGCTACGTGGACCAGCACCGGCGCGATTTCAAGCGGCTCGGCGTTTTCGGGCGCTGGAGCGACCCGTACCTGACCATGAGCAACTCGTATGAAGCGGCCATCGCCGGCGCGTTTCTGGAGTTCATGGAAAAGGGCTACGTCTATCGCGGGCGCAAACCGGTCTACTGGTGCATCCACGATTCGACGGCGCTCGCCGAAGCGGAAGTGGAATACGAGAACCACACGAGCCCTTCGATCTGGGTGAAGTTCGAGGTGGCTGCGCCGGGGAAGGGCGAAGCCGCGGGAATCGGGACGGACGTCAGCGCAGTCATCTGGACAACGACTCCCTGGACGCTTCCGCACAACCGCGCGCTGGTGTTTCACCCGGCGGTCGAATACGCGGTCGTGGAAACGGAACGCGGGGCGTTTCTTCTGGCCACAGAGCGCATCGCGGCCTTCCGAGAAGAGTGCGGGATTCACGACGCGAACGTTCGCGAGACGTATCAGGGCAGTGACTTCGAAGGCGCGAAATTCCGCCACCCGTTTCTGCCCATCGAGGTGCCGGGCTGCCTGGCCGAGTATGTCACCCTCGACCAGGGGAGCGGCATCGTGCACACCGCTCCCGGCCACGGCGCGGACGATTTCCAAACAGGCTTGAAGTACGGCCTCGAGATTTATGCGCCGCTCGACGACCGCGGGGTCTACACCGAGGGTCTTGCCGAGTACAAGGGCAAGGACGTTTTCACGGCGAATCCGATTATCGTGAAGCTGCTGGCCGACCGCGGCGCTCTGCTCGCTTCCTCGCAATACCAGCACAGCTACCCGCACTGCTGGCGCTGTCACAATCCGGTGATTTTCCGGGCCACCGAACAGTGGTTCATCAAGATGGACCAGGGCGCGCGGCCTGCGGCGGGCCGGAGCGCCCCGGCGGATAAGACCCTGCGCCGGAAAGCGCTCGAAGAGATTCACAAGACGAAGTGGGTCCCCGCGTGGGGCGAGAGCCGCCTCGAGGAAATGGTTGCGGGGCGCCCGGACTGGTGCGTTTCGCGGCAGCGGTTCTGGGGCGTGCCCATCATCGTGTTTTTCTGCGAGGGCTGCGGCAGGCAGCTCGAAGACTTCGCCGCGCTGCGCCAAGTCGTTGCGTGGTTCGAGCGGGAAGGCGCGGACGCGTGGTATCGCCACACCGTGGAAGAACTCCTGCCGCCGGGAACGAAATGCTCGTGCGGAGCCACGAAATTCCGCAAGGAGCACGACATTCTGGACGTGTGGTTCGATTCCGGCTGCTCCAATCTCTCGGTGCTCGTGGAAAAAGAGGGATTGACCGAGCCGGGGCAGGCGTGGCGCGCCGCCGATGTTTACATCGAGGGGCCCGACCAGTTCCGCGGATGGTTTCAGAGTTCGCTGCTGGTCGCGTGCGGCATCAAGGAGCAGGCGCCGTTCCGCGAGGTCGTCACCTACGGA
>DASPOW010000414.1:0-3551 GCA_035625855.1 Candidatus Methylomirabilota bacterium
CACGCGCACGTCGGTGTGATCGTCCTTGTAGACCCACATTCCGGAGAAACTCGCGGCACCCTTGAGGACGGCGAGCCGATAGGGCTGTTCACGGCGATGGATGAGTCCCAGCAAGGTCTGAGAGTCCAGCGCGGACACGACGATCAGCGTTCCGCCGGGTTTGATGGAACGGTTGACCGCCTCCAAGCCGGACCAGGCCCAGGGTTCGGCCCCTTTGCAGAGGGTGTCGTCGAGCACGACGGCAACATCCACCTGGCTGGGTTCGTAGTGCGCCATGCCCGTTTCCAAGGTCAGATCGTCCCCGGCCACAATGGCAAAACTGTTCGCGGGAATGCCGTTGCGTTCCGGGCTATCGCCGTACCGGCCGAAGGAGAGCCCCTTCTTTCCTTCGTAATGAGCGGCGAGAACGATTCCGCGCGTAATGTTCTTTGCCAGGGTCTTCTGAAAGACTCCGCGATAGATGATTTGGACCGCGAATAACTGGCCCATAAAGGACCTCCATTCTCTCGAGGCGCTGTCCTTCAGCTTGCCGGGATTGGGACCCCGAACACAGTTGGCAAGAGGATCGCTGGCCTCTTGGGATGAAATGGTCCGACCATCAGGGCTCGCAACTCAGTGACAAGGGTCACTCATCGCTGTAGCTGTGGTCACAATTCTCCGTATCCTGCGGACGAGCTCAAATCGGAAAGACGCCTGGAGGGATAAAGCGGGCTTAGCTAATAAGCCCAGCGAAGAAGGACGCCGCCGGTCGTGTAGCCGGCCCCGACGGCGACGAGCAGAACCAAATCTCCTTTCTTGAGGCGGCCCTGGGCGAGCGCATCATGCAGGCCAAGCGGAATGGTTCCGGCCGTGGTGTTGCCGTAGCGGTCGATGTTGACCATGACCTTGGAATCGTCCACGCCGAGCCGCTCCTGCATGGCGCGGATGATGCGAAGGTTGGCCTGATGGGGAACGACAAGGGCGAGGTCTTTGCTCGAGAAGCCGTTGCGTTTTACGAGGTCCGCGGCCACTTCGGCCATGCGGCGCACGGCGTACTTGAAGACATTCGAGCCGTCCTGATGAACGACGTGCATGTTTTTATCCACGGTTTCGTGGCTGGAGGGATGCAGCGAGCCTCCGCCAGGCATGTAGAGTGACACTCCGCCCGAGCCGTCCACGTCGTGGTGGAAGTCGAGAATGCCTTCCCCGCCGCCTGCGGGCTCAAGAAGGACGGCTCCGGCGCCGTCGCCGAAAAGCACGCACGTCGCGCGGTCCTTGAAGTCCAGGATCGCGCTCATTTTGTCGCTGCCGATGACCATCACTTTTTTGTGCGTGCCCGCTCCGACGAACTGCGCGCCCACGGTAAGCGCGTAGGTGAAGCCGGAACACGCGGCGGACAAATCGAAGCCCCAGGCCTTTTTGGCGCCGATGCGATCCTGGACCAGGCAGGCCGTGGCGGGGAAAAACATGTCCGGGGTCACGCTGGCGACGACGATCAGGTCGATGTCGGCGGCATCGGTGTGCGTCTGCTGGAGCAGGCATTTCGCGGCCTCGGTGGCCATGTGCGACGCGGCCACGCCGGGCTCGGCGAAATGCCGTTCGCGGATACCGGTCCGCGTGCGGATCCACTCATCGCTCGTATCCAGCGTTTTCGCGAACTCGTCGTTGGCCACAACGCGCGGCGGAACATAACCGGCCACGCCGGCAATCTTGGCTGCGATGCGGTGGGACATTCCTCTCCCTGCGCCTGGACGCACCTGGAAAAGCGAGTTTCGAGTGTATGCGATGCGCCCCGAGGTGACAAGGCGCGCCCGCGCAGCTAGTTGTTGTTGCCCGACCGGGTTTCCGGCGGCACGATACCGTTCGCGCGGAAGTAGGCGACCAGGAGGCCGTAATGCTCGGCGGAATGCTCGATCACGGCGACCCATGGCCGCAAAGTCTTGGTGAAAGACTCGTCGGGAAGGGCCTTGAGGCCGGCTTCCGAGTCGGCGATGGATTTTTCCATCAAGGCAACGATGGCGGCCTTGTTCGGGTAATCCTTGGGGTCCAACTCGTCCCACTTGGCGTTCTTGTCCCCGCGAGCCACTTTGGCGGCAAAGACGTTTCCGGAGGCGATGTGCACGATGACCTCGCCGAAGGAACGCATTTCCGGCTTGAGCCGGTAGCCGTACTTGTCCTCGGGGAAATCCTTGGCCATGTCCAAGACCTTCCGGTTGATATTGGCAAAATTTCCGCGGATCGATTGCGCCGGAGTCGGCGGCGCCTGTTGGGACTGGGCCCGAACGACCGAAGAAGAGAGGTTCAGAAAAAGGACGGCGACAGGAAGAAAGAATCCAACGACGCCACGGCGACGATTCATACACACCCCTCGTGTCAGACGGTCCGAGCGGGGAATCGTAAGCAACTCGCGCGGGAACATCCAATACGGAGCGGCGCGGGTAAAGTACACTGGCCGCTTAGCGTATGAACATCCTAGGGATCAACGCGTACCACGGCAACGCTTCGGCGGCGATTGTGTGCGACGGCAAGCTCGTGGCGGCCGTCGAAGAAGAGCGCTTCAACCGCGTGAAATACGCTGCCGGATTTCCCGCCGAGGCGATTCGCTATTGCCTGCGGACCGCGGGCCTGACGCTGAGCGAGGTTGACCACGTGGCGGTGCCGCGAAACCCGTTTGCGCGGCTGGCGACAAAACTGTTTTACGCGATGCGTATGCCGTCGTTCGCGCGCGAACGCGCGAAGGTAATGGCGAGGTTTACGGGGATTCGCGAAGCTCTGGCAGAAGCGTTTCAGGTTGACCCCAAGGCCATCCGGGCGGCGCTCCACCGCGTCGAGCACCACCAGGCGCACCTGGCCAGCGCGTACTACGTTTCGCCGTTCGAGCGCGCGGCGCTGCTCTCCGCCGACGGGCTGGGCGACTTTGCCAGCACGATGTGGGGAACGGGTAGCGGCGGCCGGATGAAGATCGAGGGCGCAGTCGCCTTTCCCCACTCGCTCGGCCTGTACTACACGGCCGTGACGCAATATCTCGGTTTCCTGAAGTTCGGCGACGAATACAAAGTGATGGGCCTCGCCGCTTACGGCCAGCCGGAACACCTGGATGTCTTTCGCGAGATTGTGCACTCGAATGGGCAGGCGTTCCGGCTGGGGCTGGAGTTTTTCACGCATCACAAGACCGGCCCGGAGATGAGCTGGGCCCAGGGGGACCAGACCCCAGTGCTGGGCAAAATGTTTTCCCGGGAGATGGCGAACCGGCTGGGGCCCGCGCGCGCGCCGGAAGAGGCGCTCGAGCAGCGCCACCGCAACCTCGCGGCGTCGCTGCAGGCGCGGCTCGAGGAAGTGTACCTCGGAATGTTGCGCGAGCTGGCGAGGCGGACCGGGCAGAAGGCGGTGTGCCTGGCGGGCGGAGTGGCCTTCAACTGCGTAGCCAACGGGAAAATCTTCGACCACACGCCGTTCGAGCAGGTTTACGTGCATCCCGCCGCGGGCGATGGCGGCTTGGCGGTCGGCGCGGCCTTCTACGCCTGGCACCAGAAGCTCGGCCGCCCGCGCTCTTTCGTCATGGACCATGCGTA
>DASPOW010000415.1:0-2184 GCA_035625855.1 Candidatus Methylomirabilota bacterium
AAAACCAGAGTTTGTCATCCCGACCGCAGGGCCGGCGCTTCGCGTCGGCTCGCACCGGAAGCCTGCCGCGGGCAGGGATCATGGCTGGGTCGCCTCTGGTCTAGCCCAACGCGAGCCGGGTCTCCCGCACGTCGGTTACACGTCGAGTCAATCCTGTCCCTTGCTGTCAACCATTCCCAAAATGGAACGCTCGCTTTTCCCTTGACTAGAGTATTACTCCTATGGTACTGTACCCCATGTTTAGCCGTTGCCACGCCGTTCTCTCTCCTGGTATCCCTTCGACGTCCAAGCACATGTTCACGCCTAACCCCTGTGGAATGTGCACTTGCGAAAAAACGGCGAATAACCCCTTTGGAATCCGCACTTCCAAAATCATTGGACTTAAAGTCCTTCAGAATGAACACTTCCGCGAAAACCCCTGGGGGTGGGGTCGTCCCGCTCCGTCCCGCCTACTTCCTTACCTCCGCGCTTCCTTTGCCGGAGGCGTCAATTCCGAAATCCCACACGAAGAGATTCATTCCGTCCGGCAGGAACTCCGCGAACACGTATTCCCCGGGCTTCAGCGTCTCCCCGATGGTGAACTTGAACACGTTCGGCGCGACCTCCCACCGCTGCACTTCGATGCTTTGCCGGTTCGAGCCTTTCTCGCCCCCGAAATACGTGCTCACCGAATCCACCCGCCGCTTGTCGCCCATCACCTTCACGCGGATCAACTCCACCGCGGGCCCCGCTTCTCCCGCCCGGCTGCTATGACGCACCCTCGAAGGCATGTCCGCATCCTGCGGCGCCTCCCGCAGGTAAAACTCCGGCTGACCCGCCGTCAGCCGCACCTTGGCCTTCGCGCCGGGAATCTCCAGGTTCTGTTTCCGCGGCAGCGGAATCGGCACAAACACCTGCCGCAGCACCGCTTTCTTGTCCGTGTGCTCTTCCGCTACGACCTGTTCCAGCAGCGTTATCGTCTTGCCCTGCACCGCGAACAATCCCTCGCCCGAAGGCAGGAACAGTCCCGGCCCCACCGGCAGGCTCGCGTCAACTTCCATCGGCAGGTCCATTCGCCGGGACTCTTCTTCCACGCGGACCTTTTTCGCCAGGGCTTCCTCGTCGTTTTTCCGCTCCGCGTCGGCTTTGGCCGTCGCGTCCCAGTTCACCAGGTCCGCCGGGATCTCTTCCCAAGCCGCGCGTTCCAGGCTGTAGTAGCGCACGCGCTCGCCCTTGCGCTCGTAGCTCCGCACAATCAGGAAAGTCCCGTCCGTCAGAATCAGCCGCGTCCCGCGCGGCGTCGCCGGCGCCGTGTCCTGTTTGCCCTGGCCGTTCTCGCGCCGGTTTGCGCCCGCAAGCCCGCGCGCTCCGGCAAGCGCCAGGCCCAGCGCCGCAATCAGCAGCGCGAGCACCGTGGCGCGAGTTGGTATGTTTCTCTTCACCGGGACGCTCTCAGCCTACACCCTTCGGCCGTTTCTTTTCACTCTGATGCCGTCTCGTCGCGAAATTATGCCTTCGCGATCTGGCGTTCCTTGCCGCATCGTGCCCTTGCGGCACGCCGGCTGTGCACAAGTGTCCATCGTGCCAACCCCTGGTACCTAAGTACTATAGCTAGCCTTGCTGGCCGAACAAAAAATGGGAGTTGCTCGGTCCCTCGGGCCGCCCTGTGCCCGAAGTGTGAGGGTGTCATGCCGTCAACCATGAAAGAAGCAGTTCCGGCCTCTTCGTCGGCCGCAGGTTCGCCCAGCTCGCCCGCGGCGCGGCCTCAGCCGGTGTGCCTCGAAGTCCCGGTCACGCTCAACGGCGTGCGCGGCATTCCGGGGACCGACAAGCGCGAGCCCTTCAGTGAAAGCACCCGCACCGTGATCGTTTTCTCGAACGGCGCGGTGTTGCGCCTTTCGGCGGCGCTGGCCCCGGGCCAGCTGGTGTTTTTGGTCAATGAGCGCACCAGGAAAGAGATCGTCTGCCAGGTCGTCAAATCCAAGAACTACCGCAACGTCACCGGCTACGTGGAAGTCGAGTTTACCGAGACGGCCGTGGGCTTCTGGGGCATGCGCTTTCCGGGAGACAAGCTGTCCAACAACACCGAGGAGAACCCTCCCGCCGCGGAAGCGCCCGCGGCTCCGGGCGTTGCCGCGCCCGTTGCTCCGCCTTCGGCTGCTCCTTCCCGCGTCGAAGCTCCGAGCTTTCCCGCGCCGGTGGCCG
>DASPOW010000416.1:0-9123 GCA_035625855.1 Candidatus Methylomirabilota bacterium
GTCCCTGCGGAGGCCTCCCCTGCTTCGACTTGCCCTGCCACGGGCCCCGACGCTTCGGCGGCCGCGGCTTCTTCATGCGTTTCCTCGGCCGGGACTTCGCTTTCGCTTCCGGTATCGGCCAGCAGCCAACTGGGAAGGCCACGCCGTGAGCGCGGTTGTGCCGGAGCGGCACTTTCACTGACTGGAGCGCCCGCGGCGGCCTCGGTTATCTCGGGACCGGGCTCGCTGGATTGTGCGGCAGGCTCATCGGGCGGGAGCATGGTCGCGGGAGTGCGTCCCCGGTATTTCGCCAGCGATTCACCCGGGAGAACAATGGCATCTTCGCCTCCGCCCTCTTGCGGCGGGCTGTAGCGCGGCGCCTCGCCGCGGCGCTGGTCCTGGCCGCGGGAATCATAACCGCGCGAATCGTGGGGTCCCTGCGGAGAGGCGTATTTCGACGGCGGGAGATTGCGGCCACGGTCGTGGCCTCTTCCCCCGCGCCCCCGGCCGCCCCAGCGTCCCCGGCCGCGTCCGCGTCCGCGCCCGCCGCGAAAGTCTCCGCGGCCACCCTCGTGGCGCGGCTGAAAATTCTGCCGCGGGGGCTGTTCGTAATTGCCAATGTTGTCTTGCGGCTGGGCCTCGGCCTCGCCGGGCAAATCGGCCTCGGCGTTCGCGGGCGGCTCCTGCTCGAAGTGCGGCTGTGCGTCGCCGGGTTCTTCGGCTTCAGACGCCTCGGCGCCTGCGGCGGCGGCCAACGCGGCGTCTCCCGCCGGTTCGCCGGAGGTTGCAGCGGGCAAGGCCGGTGCCGGTGCCGCTTCCACGTGCCCGCTTTCGTAGTCCTCGAGGTTTTCGAAAACGTCGCTGACGTACAGGAAGGCATCGCCGTCCAGGCCGATGTCTACGAAGGCCGACTGCATGCCCGGCAGCACGCGGGTCACGCGGCCTTTGTATATGCTGCCCACGAGCGCGAACTCCTTCTCGCGCTCGATGTAAATCTCTACAAGCTGCCCCTCTTCCAGGATGGCGACACGCCGTTCGTGGGCGGGCGCAGATATGACCAATTCTTTTGACATGAAAACTCCTCACTCTGTGGAGGCATCGTCGCGCGCGTTGTCCTTCCGGTGTTCCGCCGGGTGACCCGGCTGTCGCTCGAGCACACGCGTAAGAGCGCGAACTGAGTTCGGAAGCCGTCCGGATGGCGCTTCAGCTTGCTTTCGCTTTGAATCCGCCGCCGGCTGGATGCCGGCCGCGCGGTAGACGATGCAATCCTCAATCGAAATATCCTTTCCGCTGCCGCGCGCGCTGAGATTCGGCGGCGGGCGGAAACGACGATGGCTAGTTAACGAACCGGCGCAAACGGACGTTCATGACCAGCCCAATCGCCAGAAAAACAAACAAGGTGGCCGATCCCCCGTAGCTCATCAGCGGCAACGGGATGCCGGTGACCGGCATCTTGCCGATCACCATGGCCACGTTCACCAAGACATGAAAACCAAGCGCGGCCGCCACGCCCATGACCAGAAACATTCCCGCGCGGTCTTTCGCGCGCTGGGCATTTTGCACCAGTCGCAGCAGCAACGCCGTGTACAGACCTAACGCAAACAGCACGCCTTTGAATCCCTGTTCTTCCGCCCACGCCGCCAGGATGAAGTCCGAGTAGCGCACCGGCACGAAGCCCAGTTGATTCTGGCTGCCGTTGCCAAATCCTTTTCCCCAGAAGCCCCCCGAGCCCACCGCGATCTTCGATTGCTGTAACTGGTAGCCGGACCCTTTGGGGTCGTCCTCCGGGTGGAGGAAAGAGGTAATCCTTTCTCTCTGGTACGGCTTCAAAACCTTCAAGCCGACCGGCAAAATCCATACCGCAACGATCAGCGAAATCCCAAGAACGGCGACCGCCGCGGCATGCTTCCATTGCAGCCCGGCAAGAAACGCGCCGACCACGAGCATCGGCATCAAAACCAGGGCCGTGCCCAAGTCCGGCTGCAGGAGGATCAGTCCCAGCGGGACGCCCACCAGCGCCCCTGCTTTCATCAAATCGGCAAGCGAGAGCTGGTCCGTGCGCACCTCGGCAAAGAAGCGCGCCAACACAATGATTATAACCAATTTTACGAGTTCCGACACCTGGAGCACCGCGCCAAGCACCGAAATCCAGCGCTTGGCTCCGAACCTCCTCGAACCGACCGCAAGCACCAGGATCAGGGCTCCCAACCCGATTAGGTACAGCAGCGGAGCCTGGTCCAGGATGAGGTGGTAGTCCACGCGGGATACGACCAGCATCAGGAGGACGCCGATTCCCAGCCAGCGCAGCTGCTTCGTGTAAAGTCCGACGGGGCCGCTGGCGTGCGTCGCGGAGTAAATCTCCAGCACGCCGATCGTGCAGATGGCGGCGATGAGAAACAGCAGCCACCAATCGTAGTCCCGAGTTGCCTGTGCTTCCTTCATCCCGTTTGGTCCTGAACTGCGATCGCTCTAGAACTCGGCGTTCGCCTTACGGCACGGCCTGCTAGCGGCGCTCCGCCCCGCCGCCGGAGCTCGAGGTTTCCTCCGGCTTGCGCGCTGGCTGTGCTTCTCTGGCCTGCAGCGGCTCCCGCGAATTGGGATGCTGCCCGTCCGCGTTCCCGCTGCCAAAATCATACCGCTTGAAATCCACGGTGTAGGTTCCCTGTGTCCTTTTGGCCTTCTTGTCGTAATACATCTTGATGACGTCGCGGGCGATGGGGCCCGCCACGGCGCCTCCGTGTTCGCCTTCCTCAACCAGCACGGCGACCACAATCTCGGGGTTTCGCCGCGGAGCGTAGCCCACAAACCAGGCGTTGTCCTTGAAGCGCGCCTGCTTGCCGACTTTGTTGCGCGTATCGTAGCCGATAACCTGCGCGCTGCCGGACTTTCCGCAGAACTCCACGCCCTGCAGGCGCGCCCCGGCCGCGGTGCCCCCTTCGTTCACCACGCCGTACATTCCCTGCGTCACCTTTTCCACCGTGGGTTCGGAGATCGGGAAACGTTCCTCGGCGACGCGCTGCGCGTCCTTGATGAGGTGCGGCTGCTTGAAGACTCCGCCCGAAGCCACTCCGCCGATCATGCGCGCGAGTTGCAACGGCGTGGCCGTCACCGCACCCTGGCCGATGGAAACCGAAATCGTTTCGCCGGCGTACCACTTGCGGTGGAAGGTCCGCTCGACCCACTCTTCCGACGGCATAAGCCCGCTCTCTTCGCTGGGCAGATCAATGCCGGTTTTGTGCCCGATGCCCAGCTTTGTCGCGTAGTAGGAGATCGGCTCGATGCCCAGCCGCATCCCCAGGTTATAGAAAAAGACGTCGCAGGACTGCACGATGGCCTTATGCAGGTCCACCGTGCCGTGCTCGCTCTTGCCGTACACGTGATCCTTGAACATGCGGCCATAGAAGACACCGTAGCCCGGGCAAAAGACCGAGAAGTTCTCCGGAACCAGTCTCGTTTCCAGCATCGCCGTCGCCATGACGATTTTGAAAACCGAGCCCGGCGCAAGCTGGGCTTGGATGGCGCGATTCAGGAGGGGGTGCTTTTCGTCTTCGTTCAGCGCCTTCCATTCCTCTTTCGAAATGCGGATGGCGAAGTCGTTGGGATCGGGCGCGGGACGGCTGACCATCGCCAGCACTTCCCCGGTTTGCGGGTCGAGCACGACAATCGCTCCGTCGTGGCCCTTCATCGCGGTTTCCGCCGCCAGTTGCAGGTCGTAATCAATCGTCAGCTGAATTTGCTTGCCGGGGACCGCTTCCTGCTGCGAGAGGCGCCCGACTTCCTTGCCCACGCTGTTGACGATGACCCGGCGCATTCCGTCCGTGCCCATCAGCAGGTCGTTGTACTGCCGCTCGAGCCCGGTTTTGCCCACGATGTCGCCGGGCCGCAGACGCCCTTCGCTCACTTCAATCTGCTTTTCGCTGACCTCGCCCACGTACCCGCTGGCGTGCGACATGAAGCCGCCCGGCAAATAGCGGCGGCGATAGACCATCAGCATTTCGAGGACCGGAATCTCCGCGCGGTGTGCTTCGATGTACGCGATGTCTGCCTTCGTGGCCTCCGGCTTGATGACGATCGGCTGGAATTTCGGCAAGCCCCGCGCCGCGTCCACCTGGTCGCGCAGGTCGGCGAGGGGAATGTCCAGGCCCTCGGCGATCTGGCGGATGCTTTTCTCGATCAGCGCGGGGTCGTCGCGCAGGAGCAGGACGCTGAACGACGGATAGTTGTCCACCAGCACGCGGCCGTCGCGGTCCAGCATGCGCCCGCGCGGGGCAATGATGGGAATCGAGCGAACCCGGTTGCGTTCCGCCAGCTGTGAGTACTTATCGGAATCGATGACCTGGAGCTTCCAAAAACCGAGCAGCAGAAGCCCGATCATCGCCGCGATGACATAGGGAACAACCGCGAGCCGCGTTTGCGGCAATCGGCTATCGCTGCTTAAGGAGTACGACACCGCGTCCTCGCGCGCAAGCCAGTGACCGCCTCTGGAGGATTGCCGGCTCGCTTCACTTGCGCATGCGCATCAGCGCGAGGCTCTCAAACCTGCCGTCGTGGGAAACGGCGCAGCCCTTGAACCAACGCTCTACTTTCAACCGGAGGCGCTAGGCATGTGCCCGTTCGCACCCTGAGCGAAAGTGTTCTTAAAGCTAGCACTTAGCCGGGGAGGCCGCAAGCTGCCCGCCCGTACAGGGGTTCTAGAACAGCAGAAGCCCGGGGCGGAGTTTTCCACAGGAGGTGCGGGGCTGGAAATGCGTCCCCCGGGTTATTTTCGAGCCTCGATGATGCGCATCGCCAGCATGAAGCGGTCGCGAACCTTGGCATTGGCGCCCGCAGCGCGGAACGCGCGCAGGTACTCGCCGGTACGTATGAAGTCGCATACCAGCGCGGTGCCGCCGGGTTTGAGGACGCGGATGATCTCGCGGCACGCCTGCTCGCGTCCTTTCTGCGACGGGATGTTGTGCAGACACGCGTTCGAAACGATGACATCGAACGTTGCATCCGCGAATTTCATGGCCGTCGCGTCACCGTCCAGGACTTCGACTCTTTCGCGCACTCCCTCGAGTTCTGCGTTCCGCCGCGTGTTCTCCATGGAGTTGCCGGAGAGATCCTTGCTGCTCCAGATGTCGATGCCGGTAGCCCGGCCCTGCGTCAGGCGTTTCGCCGCGCCGATCATCAACAGGCCGCGGCCGGTGCCGACGTCGAGGACCCGCTCAAGGCCCTTCCAGGGAAGCATGTTCAGCATGCGGTCGCGCAGACGGAACTTGGCGCGTTTCGAGTAATAGATCATCAACAGGCCTTCGCCGAAGCAGAACACCCCGGGAAACAGGAAGCCGCGCCACGGAAACAGGACCGTTTCGGACCCGATGCGGAAGTGCGGAACGAAAGAAACCAGGACCGGCGCGAGGAGACCTGCCAGTAGCAGGGCTGCGCCGACCAGGAGGAGAATGGCGATCACGCCGGGCGCGTCGATTCCGTAGTCGGGTTTGGCGGAAGCCACTTCCATTTCCTCCGGGAGCCCATGGATTGTATCGAAGAAGGATTGCACGGTCATGTGGCGGCTTGACTGATTCTGGCTCCGCTTGTAGCGTGCATTCGATCTTTCGCACAGGAGGAGTCATGCCGCGCAAGTTCGCTGTCTCGATTGTTGTTCTCAGTGCTCTCTCGATTGCCCTGGGATTGTCCGCGCAGATGCGGCCGGACTCCGCTGAGTGGGACGTCAAAGCGCACTACACCAAATACGAATTCCGCATCCCCATGCGCGACGGCGTGAGGCTCTTCACCGCAGTCTATGTTCCCAAAGACTCCTCACACCCGTACCCGTTCCTGATCAATCGCACGCCGTACAGCGTGGGACCGTACGGCGAAGACCAGTACCGGACCCAGCTCGGGCCCTCGCCGGAGTTCGACAGAGCCGGATACATCTTCGTCATGCAGGACGTTCGCGGGCGCTACATGTCCGAAGGCGCCTTCACCGAGATGCGCCCGCACATCGATGTGAAGAAATCCAGCCAGGATGTGGACGACAGCAGCGATCTTTACGACACGATTGAATGGCTGCTGAAGAGCATCCCGAACAACAACGGCAAGGCGGGCATCTGGGGCATCTCATATCCGGGATTCTTTACTTCGGCGAGCATGATTGATTCCCACCCGGCATTGAAGGCGGCTTCGCCCCAAGCGCCCATGACTGATCTTTTTATGGGCGACGACGCGTATCACGGCGGAGCGTTCATGCTGGCTGCGAACTTCGGCTTCTACAGCCAGTTCCGGCCGCAGGCAAACCCGGAACCGCCGCCGAAAGTGCGCGTCCCCTTCGATTACGGCACGCAGGACGCCTACGAATTCTTTCTGAAGGCGGGCACGCTCGCAAACCTGACCAAGCTGCTTGGCGGGCGTGATGCGCTGTGGCTTGATCAGATCCGCCACAACACCTATGACGATTACTGGAAGGCGCGCAATCTCGCCGCGCATACCAGGAACATTCGCTGCGCAGTGTTGACCGTCGGCGGATGGTTTGACGCGGAGGACCTGCAAGGGCCGTTTACCTTGTATCAGGCGGTGGGCCGGGACAATCCGGGAATCTTCAACGGGCTTGTCGTCGGCCCCTGGGTGCACGGAGGCTGGTCGCGTTATGACGGCCATTACCTTGGGCGCGTGAACTTCGACTCCAGCACCGGCGAATACTACCGCAGGAACATTTTGTTTCCGTTTTTCGAGCAGCACCTCAAGGGCGGCGCGGATGCCAAACTGCCGGCAGCATATGTCTTTGAGACGGGCTCGAACGTATGGCGGCAATACTCTGCGTGGCCGCCAAAGGATGCGGCGAAGAAGGTGCTTTACTTGCGCGCCGGGGGCGTTTTGTCGTTCGAACCACCGGGCGCCGACGGCTCCGCTTTTGACGAGTACATCAGCGACCCGAACAAGCCCGTGCCGTTTGTGAATTATGTCGCGCAGAACGTCCCGCAGGAATACATGGTTTCCGACCAGCGCTTCGCCGGTTCGCGGACCGACGTTCTGACCTACGTGAGCGCGGTGCTGCAGCAGGACGTGACCATCGCCGGGCCGCTTACACCGCACCTCTTTGTCTCAACGACGGGCACGGATTCGGATTGGGACGTCAAGTTGATCGATGTTTACCCGGAGGAATATCCCCAAAGCAAATACGACGAGCCCCGGCCGGAAGAGGCGAATCGCCCGCGCACGGAGGTCGGGCCGCCGGTTTTTGTCATGGGTGGCTACCAGCAACTGGTGCGCGGCGAGCCGTTCCGCGGAAAGTTCCGCCGCAGCTTCGAGAAGCCCGAGCCTTTCACACCCGGCAAAGTCGAAGAAGTAAGCTTCCATATGCAGGACGTGAATCATACCTTTCGTCGCGGGCACCGGATCATGGTGCAAATCCAAAGCTCCTGGTTCCCGCTGACCGACCGCAACCCGCAAGTGTTTATGAATATTGCGGAAGCGAAGCCGCAAGACTTCGCGAAGGCAACTGAAAGGGTGTATCACGGGTCGGGCCAGGCGTCGGGAATCGAGGTTCTTGTCCTTCCGTCGCCTTCGACCGAAGCCGCTGGCGCGCGATAGCATCGGGATCCGCAGCCGTGCCGCGAGCGGCTTGCTCCACGAATGGCCTCGCGCTATCGTCAATCGAAGCCGTGTTTTTCTGATGACGCCTTCATCGCCAATCCTTTTGCGGATCGCTTTTCTGGGGATGTCCGGCGCCGGGAAGACCTTCTGCGCGCGCAAGCTCGCCCAAGCCGGCTACCCCGTGTTCGGTTGCGACGACCGCATCGAAGAGCGGCTTCGTCCTCATCTCGACCCGCGTGGCCGCGGGGTTGAAGGTGTCGCGGCGTGGATGGGCTGGCCGGACAGCCTGCTGTATGCCGAAAGGGAAGCGCTCTATCTCAGGGAGGAGATCGGCGCCCTTAACGACGCGCTCGCTCGGTTGGAGGCGCGCCCGGACGAACCGTTCGTGCTCGACACCACCGGCAGCGTCATCTACGCGGGCGACGATGTCCTCCAGCGCTTGCGCCGGCGGATGACGATCGTGCACCTCGCGGCGGCCCCGGACGATGAGGAACTTCTCATCGAGCGGTATCTGCAAAACCCCAAACCCGTGCTCTGGCGCGGAGCGTTTCAGCCGCGCCCGGGCGAATCGCCGCGAGACACTGTGAAGCGCTGCTACCCCGTGCTCATCGCCGAGCGCAAGAGCGGGTATAAGGCGCTGGCGCATTGTACGATTCCGATCCGCCAACTCCGCGGCGCGGCACTGGACGCTGCAGGGCTGCTCGCGCTTGTCGAGCAAGCTTCGGTAGGCGTCTTGCGGTGCCCGCGTTGAAGTTCCGCAGCACCGCGCGCCGGTCGCCGGATGTCACCCTGCGCGAAGCCGTGCTTCGCGGGCTTGCTCCGGACGGGGGACTCTATCTTCCGGTCGAGCTTCCACGGCTCTCGCCGCAGGACTTGCTCGCCCTCCGCAGCTTGCCCTTCACCGAGATGTCCTTTCGTGTGCTCAAGCCCTTTGTGCAAGAGGAAGTCCCGGACGCGGCGCTGCGCGAAGCTCTGCGCGACGCGCTTGACTTTCCCGTTCCCGTGGCGGAGCTGGCGCCGGAGTTTTCCGTTGTCGAGCTGTTTCACGGACCGACGCTGGCGTTCAAGGATTTTGGCGCCCGCTTCATGGCGCGCTTGATGTTTCATTTGCTGGGCGAAGACAGGCGGACACTGACCGTTCTCGCCGCAACCTCCGGAGACACGGGCGGCGCGGTCGCACACGGGTTCTTCGGCGTACCGCGGACGCGCGTCGTGGTGTTGTATCCCGCCGGGCGCGTAGCCGCGGCGCAGGAGCGGCAGTTCGCAACGCTCGGAGGGAACGTCACGGCGCTGGAAGTGGCAGGGACGTTCGACGACTGCCAGCGCCTCGCCAAGCAGGCTCTCGCGGACAGCGAACTGCGGCAATCGCTGCTGCTCAGCTCGGCGAACTCGATCAACATCGCGCGCCTGCTCCCGCAGATGCTGTATTACTTCTGGGCTGGCGCGCAGTCGCCGGACGACGGCTTGCCGGTCGTTTTTTCCGTGCCCAGCGGCAATTTCGGGAACCTGACCGCCGGTATTCTGGCGTGGCGAATGGGTCTTCCGGCCGAGGGTTTCATCGCGGCGACA
>DASPOW010000417.1:0-6501 GCA_035625855.1 Candidatus Methylomirabilota bacterium
AGCACGAACCCCGTCGCCTGCATGTAGAAGGTCGCACGCAGCGTCCCCGCGCGCCGCGCCGCAAACCGCGCAAGAAAATCCGATGTGCCCCAGCTCAGCGCCGTGGCCAGGCCCAGCAGAAAGCCCATGCCGGCTACACCGGCCTGCTTTTCTTGCCCGCGAGGCCGAGCGCCGCCATCACCTTCTGTAAATCCTTCCAGACGTCGCCCTTGGCGTGCGGGTTGCGCAACAGGTACGCCGGGTGATAGGTCGCCAGCAAACGCGACCCGCGAAATTCCAGCCACTCTCCGCGGAAGTGCGACACCGAGCGGTTGGTGTTCAGCAGCGCCTGCGCCGCCACTCCGCCTAGGCACACGATGACCTTCGGCCGGATCACGTCAATTTGCCGGAACAGAAACGCCGAGCACGTCGCCACCTCGTCCTTCTCCGGCGTGCGGTTTTCCGGCGGCCGGCATTTCACTACGTTGGCGATGTACACGTCCTTCCGCGCCAGCCCCATCGCCTCGATCATCTGTGTCAGGAGTTTCCCTGCGCGGCCCACAAACGGCAGTCCCTGCACGTCCTCGTCATGGCCGGGGCCCTCGCCGATGAACATCAGCTCCGCGCGTGCGTGGCCGTCCCCGAAAACGATGGTGTTGCGCCGCTCGCACAGCCGGCATCGTTGGCAATCGCCGATGTCTCCGCGAATTCTCTCGAGCGTGTCGTTTTCGATCCGGCTCGCGGCTTCAAAGAGCGTCAGCGCCGGCGTGACCGGCAGCGGCTCCCGAACCGGCGCCGCAGCGGCGGCTTTCGCCGCGGCCGCCTTTCCCATCCAGCTCGGCTGGGCCTTCTTCAACGCCGTCGGCGCCACAACCGGCGCGGGCGGGGCCGCCTCGGCCCGCAACGCCTCCGCGGGAGCCACACGGTCCTTGTAGAAAAGTTGAATGCCGAGATCCTGATAGTACCGGAGGCGGCGGCTGATCTTCGCTTGCAGGTCTTTGTCGGCCAACCCGGTCATGGATGGCTAGACGGACGAGCCTTGCGGCGCTTTTCGCGCTGCCGCGCGCAGCCGCATCGCCTCGTCCAGGATGTGCTGCGCGGTCTCGAACTTGCTCATCTGCGGCAGCACCGCCTCGTGACCGTCGCGCGTCACAATGGTCACGATGTTCGTGTCGCCGTCGAATCCGGCCCCGGCGGAGGTCACGTCGTTTGCCACGATGATGTCCGCATGTTTCGCCGCTAGTTTCTTCCGCGCGTTCTCCAGCAGGTGATCCGTTTCTGCGGCGAATCCCGCCACGACCCGGTCGCCCTTCTTTCGTCCCGCTTCCGCCAGAATGTCCGCCGTCGGCTCGAGCGTCAGCGTCACCGGGCCCTGCTCGCGCTTCATCTTGAGCGCTTCCCTCCTCGCCGGCCGGTAGTCCGCCACCGCCGCGGCAAAAATCGCCATCGTGCAGCACCCGAAATGCTCCAGCGCCGTGCGGCGCATCTCTTCCGCAGTCCGCACTGCGTGCACCTCCGCGCCTTCCGGAGCGGTCAGCGCCGTCGGTCCGCTCACCAGGATCACGCGCGCTCCGCGCCGCCGCGCCGCCTCCGCCACCGCGTAACCCATCTTCCCGGACGACCGGTTGGTCAGGTAGCGCACCGGGTCGAGATCTTCACGCGTCGGCCCTGCCGTCACCAGCACCGTCTCGCCCTCGAGGTCGCGCTTCAGGTACAGCGCCGCGCGCACTGCCGCCAGAATTTCGTCGATCTCCGCCAGCCGCCCCGGCCCCGTCATGCCGCAGGCCAGGTACCCGTCGCCGGGCTCGACGACTCGCACCCCGCGCGTCCGCAGCGTCTCCAGGTTCTCCTGCGTCGCGGTGTGCTGCCACATGTTCACGTTCATCGCCGGCGCGACCACCACCGGCGCCGTCGTCGCCAGGTACAGCGTCGAAAGAAAGTCGTCCGCGATTCCTCGCGCGAACTTCGCCAGCACGTCCGCCGTCGCCGGCACCACCAGCAGCAGGTCCGTCCGCTGCGCCACGGCGATGTGCTCGATGGCGCTCTCGACGTTCGCAGGCCCTCCCGACGCGTCTCCCCCGAAAAGCTCGGTGATGACCTTCTGCCCCGTCAGCGCCGCAAATGTCAGCGGCGCAACAAACTCCCGCGCGCTTCGCGTCATCACCGCCTGCACGCTGAAACCTTCCTGCTGCAGGCGGCGCGCCACCTCCGCGGCCTTGTACGCCGCCACGCCTCCCGTCACTCCCAACGTGATGTGCATCGTCGTTTCCGTCCGGCCGCCGCGCCTACTTCTTCGCCTTGCCCTCTTCTTCTTCGGCCTTTGCCGGCAACTCGTACTCCAGCAGACCCATGTCGAGCTCGTCCGTGGCGATACGCGTGTTCTTCAGCGTGCGCGGGTTCTCTATCAGCGGCGGCGCACCCGCCATCAGCTGCCTCGCGCGGCGCGCCGCAACCACCACGTATGCAAACATGCTTTCCGGTGCTTTTGTCTCGACGCTCATCACGCGCTCACCCTCCGAACGACTGCAGAATCATCTGCGCCTGCGAATCGGATTCCAGTCTCTTTCGCCGCTGCTCCGCCAACGCCATCGCTCCTGCCCCCATCCTCTCCACTCGTCTTTCCTCGAACGTCCGGGCCCGCTCCCTGCGCACGATCTCCTGGATCTTTGCCCCGGCCCGCTCGATGTCGTCGTTTACGATGAAGTAGTCGTAATACTCGGCGAGCGCGCCGATCTCTGTCTTCGCCTGCTTCAGTCTCCTCTGGATGTCATCCTCGGAATTCGCGCTCCGCGCCCGGATCCGGTGCTCCAGCTCCTCGCGCGACGGCGGCAGAATGAAAATGCTCACCGCGTACTCGCGAAGCTTCCCTTGCTGAACCTCCCGCGCTCCCTGCACGTCAATCTCTAAGACCAGGTCCAGTCCCTTCTGCTTTGCCTCCTGCCAGTTCTTCCAGGGCGTCCCGTACCAGTTCTTTCCGAAAACCTGGAAATGCTCCAGGAACTCTCCCTTGTCCGCCATTCGCTGGAATTCTTCTTCGCTCACGAAATTGTACCACTTGCCCGGAGCCTCCGCAGGCCGCGGCTTCCGCGTCGTGCAGGAAACGGAAAGCATCGTGTCCGGCATCTCCAGGATCTTCTGCACCAGCGTGGATTTCCCCGAGCCCGACGGTCCGGACACGATAAAAATGATGGGTTCACGCCTCGGCATGTCTATTCGATGTTTTGCACCTGTTCCCGGAGCTTCTCGATTTCGGCCTTGATCTCCAGCGCCAGCCCGGTGATGGCCAGCCCTTCGCTTTCCACTCCGGGCGTCTTCGAAAGCAGCGTGTTCGCCTCGCGGTGCATTTCCTGCAGCAGAAAATCGAGCTTCTTCCCGACCTCGCCGCCGCCTGCCAGGAGTTTCGCGAATTGTGCCAGATGGCTTCGCAGGCGGTCCAGTTCCTCGCTGACGTCGCTGCGCTCCGCCAGCATCGCCGCCTCCTGCACCACGCGCGCCGGATCCAGCCCCGTCTCGCTCAGCAGCTCCGTCAGCCGGCTCTCCAGCCGCCGGTGGAACGCCGGCCGCAGCCCCTGCGCCAGCTCGCGGATTTGCGCCGCCTGCTGCCCGATCTGCTCCGCGCGCGCCTGCATGTCCTCCGCCAGGTGACGCCCCTCGGCGCTCCTCATCTCTTCGAGCTTCCCCAGCGCTTCTCCCAGGCAGTGGCTCAGCGCCGCGCCGAATCTTTCGCGCTCCTCGTCCGTCTCCGGAGCTTCCGGCGTTACCCCCATCACCACGCCCGGCAGGCGCAGCAGCGCAACCACGTCCAGCTCGCCCTTCGGCCCCGCTCCTCTCAGCCCCTCCGCCGCCTTCAGGTAGGCCCGCGCCAGTTCGCTGTTGATTTGCAGCGGCGCCGCCGTGGACGGCCGTATTTCCACGGTCACTTCCACGTGCCCGCGCACCATCCGGTCGCGTACCGCTTGCCGCGTGGCCATTTCGTAGAGATCGAACCCCTCCGGAAGGCGCAGCTTCACGTCGAGAAAGCGGTGGTTCACGCTCTTCAGGCTGACTCGCAGGTTCCACCCGTCGTGCTGCGCGCGCGCCAGCGCGAAGCCCGTCATGGACCGGCATCCCTTGCCGTTCTGCGCTGTCTTCTGTCTCTTGGTCATGTCGCCGTCGAACTCTCTCCGAATCCGTTCATCGCCCGCGCGGGAGCCAGGCTCTCCTCGTCGGCGAACTGCAGCTCGTACAGCCGCGCGTAGATTCCTCCGCGCGCCAGCAGCTCCGCGTGCGTGCCCTGCTCGCGAATCTGCCCGTCCTCCAGGACCAGAATGCGGTCCGCGCGCCGCACCGTCGCCAGCCGGTGCGCGATGACGAACACCGTCCGCCCCACCATGAGGTTGCCCAGCGCCTTCTGCACCAGCATCTCCGACTCGGAATCCAGTTCCGATGTCGCCTCGTCCAGAATCAGGATCGGCGAATCCTTGAGGATGGCCCGCGCGATGGCGATGCGCTGCCGCTGCCCGCCGCTCAGCCGTTGCCCCCGTTCCCCGAGCACCGTGTGGTATCCCTGCGGAAGCTCGCGGACGAAATCGTGCGCCAGCGCCGCGCGCGCCGCGGCCGTCACTTGCTCCTCCGTCACGCCGGGCCGTCCGTAGCTGATGTTGTTCCACACCGTGTCGTGAAACAGGATGTTCTCCTGCGTCACGATTGCAATCTGTCCGCGCAGCGATCGCAGCGAAACTTCGCGGATGTCCACGCCGTCCAGCCGGATTGCTCCGCTGGTCACGTCGTGGAACCTCGGCAGCAGGTTCACCAGCGTGGTCTTGCCCGCCCCGCTGGACCCCACCAGCGCGATGACTTCGCCCTTCCTGGCGTGCAGGGAAACGTGTCGCAGCACCGGCGCTTCCTCGTACGCGAAGCCCACGTCTTCGAATTCGATGTCCCCGGCAAAGCGCCCGATCGCCTTCGCCCCGGCCGCGTCCGCGTTTTCCTCCGGGCGGTCCAGAAACGCGAACACCTGCTCGCTCGCTCCCTGCGCCGCCTGAAACTGCTGGTAGACGAACCCGATTCGCTTGATGGGAATGTACGCGCTGAACATCGCGTACAGAAACGTGAAGAACGTTCCCGTCGTCATCACGTGGTGCTGAATCTGGTTGCGCGCGTACAGCAGCAGCAGCGGCACCACCAGCGCCACCAGCAGGTCCATCAGCGGCGAGGTCGCCGCAATGGCCCTCACCCACCTCATGTTCTCCCGCAGCAGCCGCCTCGCCGACTCCCGGAACCTCCGGATCTCGAAATCCTCCATCCCGAACGCCTTTACGATGCGGTTCCCGCTCACCGTTTCCTGCATCGCCTGGCTCAGGTCTCCCAGCCGCGTCTGGCTGTTTTCCGCCGAGCGCCGGATCTTCCGCCCGAACTTTCCCACCGGCAGAACCACCAGCGGCAGCAGCACGCCGCTTCCCAGCGCCATCTTCCAGTTCACGATCAGCAGCACCCCGATGAACACCAGCAGCGTGAAGCCTTTCTGAAACAGATCGGCGAGGTACTCGGAAAGAACCAGCCGCGTGCGCTCCACGTCGTTGATGGCCATGGAAAGCAGCCGCCCCGTCGGGCTTTTTTGAAAGAACCCGATGGGCTGGCGGATCATCTTGGCGTACACCGCGTTGCGCAGGTCCGTCACTGCCGCGAGACCCGCGTACTGAATCTGCGTCGTACCGAAATACTCCGCGATGGCCTTCACGCCGCACACCAGGACCAGCGTCAGCGCGAAGATGGTCCAAACGTTGTGGAATCTCGGCGGAAAAAAGTCATTCAGGTAAATGACGTGGCCGTTCCACGGCAGCGTCACCAGCGGCAGGCTCGACCCCACCACCGCCGGCGTCAGCACCTGGTCCAGCGCCGGCCGCGCCAGCAGCGCCACTATCCCTTCGCTCACCGCCGTGATGCCCAGCAGCGCGACCCCTGCCGCCAGCCGCGTCTTCCGCGCCGCCGCGTACCCCAGGAGTCTCCTCAGTTGCGGTGAAAACAGCGATGCCAAGCCCCGGTCCCCCGTAAGTGGCGTTCGTTACGCTATTGCGCGGCCTTGCGGCCTGTCAAGCCGCCCGCCGCCCGCGTTCACTTGTCCAGATCGCGGTGCACGACCTTCACCGATCGCGCCTTTTTTGCCAGCGCCTTGCGCAGTTCCTCGGCCAGCATCACCGAGCGGTGCTTCCCGCCCGTGCACCCGATGGCGATCGTCAGATAACTCTTTCCTTCGCGGATGTAATGTGGAATCAGGTACGCCAGGAGGCTTTCGATGCGCCTCAGAAACTCGCCGGTCTGCGGAAACGATCGGATGAACCGCTTCACTTTTGCGTCCTTTCCCGAAAACTTCCGCAGCGAGGGCACGAAGTGGGGATTGGGCAGGAAGCGCACGTCGAACACCAGGTCCGCGTCCGTCGGCACGCCGAAGCGGTAGCCGAAGCTCACCACCGAGATCATCAGCGGCCGGTGATCCGCGCTCTTGAAACGCTCCGTCACGAAGTGCCGCAGCTCGTGCACGTT
>DASPOW010000418.1:0-11378 GCA_035625855.1 Candidatus Methylomirabilota bacterium
GCTTGGGGCTTCCGCGAAGCGGTCCATCACGTTGCTGAGAGCGCGTTCCACCCCGGCGATGCGCTGTTCCAGTGCCTTGAGCTTATCCGGGGCAGCGCCCAAGACGCGGGATTGGAGGTTTCGCACGCGTACCAGCGCCGCGATAGCCAGAAAGGGACTCGCAATGACCGCGATGGCCAGGAGGGCAAGGAGGAGGATTGTGAAGCCGTCGTCCATCTCGACAAACATCACCCGAACCTGCGTGCGAGGGATTAGAACACAACCTCCAGCGCGGAACAACGCGAGGTCATTTCTGTTCGGTTTTGCTCCATCCTGTTCCGCTCTGACATGCCCGAAAGGGTGAAAAACTCCCCTCTTGAAAACCGCTGGAAGAGCCCCTGACCCGCTGTACGAAAGGGCAGGTTGCTCCAATTCGGTACAGCGAACATAAAGCGAAACATCTGTGGACTTCTGCCTTTTCTTAAGATATTCTTCCGGCTCAGGTTACGTCCCTTGAGTGGGAATTCATAGGGTACTGGGACAAAAGTTTAATTGGCAAAATGTGTCTCCTGTACCATGTTCTTTTCCGTGCCAAGCCTGTTCAATAGGGCAGTAGGCTGGCCTTGTTACCGGGGTGAGGTCGTGCGCATCCAAAGCTGTGACGCAACAAGGGCCGCCGGGATGGGTTCAAGGAAACTGAGACTGGGGCTACTACGATGACTCGGGACAAAGGTCGTAAGTGGTTGTGGCGGGCGCTGGCGGTTTTTGCAGCGATGCAGCTTTATTTCGTGCGGGAGATCCTTGCGGCGTACCTGCTCTTTACCATCGGGTTCGCTTGCTTGGCCATTTTGGTGGCTGGCATTTACGTCCTTCAGACCGCCTGGGAAGGCGCGCTGGGTTATGCGGCGCGGTATGGCGCGCCAGTGTTTTCTCTTGCGCGGCGCGGCTGGAGCTACGCTGAGCGGCCTTTCCGCCGTCCGGGATCCCAGCCCGTCCAGTAATCGAGTTTGGTGCCGACACACTCGGCCGGCTGCCCTTCGGGGTGGCCGGCCGTTTTGTTTTCAGAGCCCCTCGCCAATAAACATAAACCCACCGGCCTCCCAGGCCTTTGCTACCCTCTTTGGGCGCAACCGAGGAGGGGGAATCATGCGACGCGTTATGGGGAGCTGTCTGTTGTTTATGGCTTTGTGCGGCCTGGCCGGCATGAGCGGCCGCGCGCAAGCGCCGAAGCGCCTGGCAATTCGCGCTGGGCACCTGATCGACGGCAGGAGCGACAAAGTCGTCACCAACGTGCTGATTCTCATCGAGGGCGACAAGATTCTCTCGGTCACGCCGGAGGGCGCTCCCCCGGCCGGCGCAGAGACGATTGACCTCTCGAAGGCCACGGTCCTGCCCGGGCTGATGGACGTTCATACCCACGTCCTGCTGCAGGGCGACATCACCGCCGCTGAATACGACGAGCAGCTCCTCAAGCAGTCCATCCCGTATCGAGCGATCCTTGCCGCGCGAAACGCCCGCATCGCGCTCGATCACGGCTTCACGACCATGCGCGACCTGGAAACCGAGGGCGCCATGTACGCCGACGTGGACGTGAAGATGGCCATCGAACGCGGCGAAGTGCCGGGGCCGCGGATGCAGGTTTCCACGCGTGCCCTGACCCCCACCGGGATGTATCCGCTGCTGGGCTATTCCTGGGAACTGCAAGTGCCGAAAGGCGTGCAATACGTAGACGGAGTGGACGAAGCGCGCAAGGCCGTGCGCGAACAGATCATGTACGGTGCGGACTGGATCAAGTACTACTCCGACCGCGGCTATCACTTCGAAGGCGACGGCGTGCTGCACAGCAGGGTCAACTTCACAGAGGAGGAGGCCAAAGCGATTGTGGAAGAAGCGCATCGCCTTGGACGGAAAGTCGCAGCGCACGCCATCGGCTCGGACGGCATCGCCGCAGCGCTGCGCGCCGGAGTTGATACCATCGAGCACGGCGATGGATTGACGGAAGGTCTGATGGACGAAATGGCGAGGCGTGGCGTCTATTGGGTGCCCACGGTAGCGGTCGGGCTTTACGTCGCCCCGGGCCGCGGAGGCAACTGGACCAAGATGGCCGACCTCGAGCGCGCCAATTTTGCCAAGGCGCTCAAGAAAGGCGTCAAAATCGCCGTGGGTACGGACGCGGGCGGTTTCGACTGGAAAAAGCTGAACCAGGCCGTGGAGTTCAAATACTACGCCGATTACGGCATGACGCCGATGCAGGCGATTCGCGCGGGGACATCCGTGGCGGCGGAACTGCTCGGCTGGAGCGACAAGACCGGAACCATCGAGCCGGGCAAGTGGGCGGACATCATTGCCGTCAGCGGCGACCCCCTCGCGGACATCACCGAGCTCCAGCGGGTCAAGTTCGTCATGAAGGGCGGAGCGATCTTCAAGAACGATTTGCGCTGAAATTCGCGTGCCCGAGCGGCGCCCCGGAGCATCCCGCGGCGCGGGTCCGCGGACGGGCTGTGCGGATGCCGTGTCCAAGTGCAGTCAGGCGGACCCAAGGCGTAATCAGAAAAAGGCGGCGCCGCCGTCCACATTGACGGACTGACCGGTGATGGCGCTCGACTGATCGGAGCACAGGAATAACGCCGCGCGTGCGATTTCCTCCGCGGTTTGTCCGCGCCCCTGCAGGATGCTTTCGAGAAAACCGGCCAACTGCGTTTCGGCGCTGACGCCGGTGCGCCGGGCGAGTTCTGCGCCGAGTTCTTTCGACATGCGCGTTTCCGTTACCGGCCCAGGGCACAGGGCGTTCACGCGCACCCCTTTACGCGCGGCTTCCGCTGCGGTTACCCGCGTGAGGCCCAGCATTCCCGCCTTGGCCGCGGCATAAGCGGAGCCCCAGGCGAAAGCCGCCTTCGCCGACAAGCTCGAAATGTTCAAGATTACGCCGGATCCGCGCGCGTACATTTCCGGAAGCACCAGCCTTGTGAAAAGGAACGCACTGCGAAGGTGAACCTTCAGGACGCCATCGAACTCCGCCACCGGGTATTCCTCGATAGGCAGCACGGGGCCGTAGTGGCCGGCGTTGTTCACGAGGATGTGAATCGCGCCGAATTTGCCGTGCGCGGCCGCCACGACGCGCTCGCAATCGCCCTCCCGGGAAAGGTCGGCCGCCAGGAAAGCGGCGGCGCCGGCAATCTTCGCGTTGATTTCCGCGGCCGCAGCCGCGAGTTCGGCTTCCGTGCGGGCCGTGAGGAACACCCTTGCTCCGTCGCGCGCGAAGAGCCGCGCGATGGCGCGGCCGATGCCCCGCCCGGAGCCGGTGATCAGAGCGACCTTGTCTTGCAGCAACACAGGCCGGACAGAATAAGCGAATCATCCGGCGAAGCAAAGAGGCGCAACGGTACGGCCGAAAAACGGAAAAGTAACGAAACACTTAATCAGGAGATTCGCTATTCGTCGCGCAAGGCCGTCATGGGATCCAGCAGCGAGGCGCGAATCGCGGGAAGCAAGCTCGCCGCGACGGCCACGACGCCCAGACCGGAGTGCGCCATGAGAAAGGTCCAAATGTCCCAAGGCTTCAGACCGAACAGCATAGCCGCGGCGGCGTTTCCGCCGGCGAGGGCCAAGCCGGTGCCAATGACGAGTCCCGCCGCCAGCAGCACAGCCGCCTCCTGCAGGACGAGCCGCAGGATGTTTCCGCGGCCGGCCCCCATCGCCATGCGGATGGCGATTTCGTTGCGCCGCTGCGCTCCTGTATAGGAAATCACACCGTAGAGTCCGATGACGGCGAGGACCACGGCGAGGCATCCGAAGAATCCGGAGAGTGCTGCCATCAAGCGGTCACCGACGAGCCCGTCGTCGATGGTCTTGCGCAGCGTGGAAAAGGAAATATCCATGTCCGGATTTGCCGCGCCGGCCGCTTCTTTAACCGCGGTCATCAGTGAAGCCAGGTTCGTTCTCGAACGAATCAGCAGAAGCGCGTCGGTCCCTGGGCGGTCGTGCTGCGATTTGGCTGTATAGACGATGGGCCGGGAATCCTCGCGCAGCTCGATGTACTTGGTGTTCTGCACCAGCCCGATCACCTCGTATGTCGTGATTTTGTTCATCACCCGAACGCGAAACGTTTTGCCGACCATGTTGCCGCCGTTTCCGAATTGCTTGGCGAACGAACGGTTCACGATCGCAACGTTGGGCGAACCTGGCGTGTCGCGGTCGTTGAAGTCGCGCCCCGCGAGGAGAGGTGTCTGCAGAGTGTCAAAGTAACCCGGGCTAACGATATTGAAGACAACAGTGGGCGCGCTGTCGCCGCCGTCTCCCGTGTCGGGGAGAATATCGTGGCCGATCGAGTCGCCGCTCAAAGGCACGACAGCCGCCGCTGCGGCGGCATCGATGCCCGGAATCTCCCGAACACGCTTCAGGAGTTCGGTCGAAAATGCGCGACGGTTCTCCGCCGCAAGATGCAACGGCGTGAAGTCAATGTCGGCGATGAGGATGCCGTCCTGGCGGAACCACGCATCCAGGCGGGCAAGGTTGTTCAAGCTGCGGGCGAACAAGAGGGCTCCCACCAGCAGGGTAAGTGAGAGCGCGATCTGCGTGACTACGAGGATTCGCCGCAGCGCAAACCGCGACCGCCCGCCTGTGCTTCCCCGGTTGCTTTCCCGCAGCGCGACTCCCGGCGTCACGTTCGTCGCGCGGAAAGCCGGAGCCAGGCCAAAGAGGACGCTGGTCAGCAACGCGAGCGCCGTCGTAAAACCTAGCACCCGCCAATCCATTCTCAGATCCACGAACAGCGGGTTGTCCGTTGTGGTGAGCGAAGCCACAAGAGCGCTGCTCAGGCCTTGCGCCAGCAGTCCTCCCAATCCGGCGCCGATCAACGCGAGCAGCAGGCTCTCCGCCAGGAGTTGCCGAATCAGCCTTCCGCGGCCGGCGCCCACGGCCATGCGCACTCCCATCTCTTTCTGCCGCGTGGTCGCGCGAGCGAGCAGCAGGTTCGCGAGGTTCGCGGCGGAAATCAGCAGCACGATTCCGGCGAGCGCCAGCAACAGCCAGAGCGGGGCCTGGTAGCCTTCGCGCAGGTCGGAAAGTCCGCATTCCGCGGGAAACGCTTTCAGCTTGAATCCGAGAAAGCTCCTGGCCGTCGAAGAGTTGTACTCCGGAGGCAGCGCGGCCTCAAAGGCTCCGCCGGAAATGGCGTGCAGTTGCGCGGTGGCCTGCTCGACCGTCCAGCCCGGCTTGAGGCGTCCCAGCACCGAAAGCCACCATCCGGACCGGTTTTTGATCTGGTTGTTCTCGCCATCCACCATTTCTTCGGAGCATAGTGGTGCGGCAATATCGAAATCCCGGCCCACCTCGATGCCATAGAAGCCCGCGGGGGCGACGCCGACAATGGAAAACGGCCGCCGGCCAACGGTGACCGTTTGTCCGAGGACCGAAGGGCTTTGCCCGAATGCCCGCCGCCAGAAGGAGTAGCTGATTACGGCCGGGGACGCTCCGCAGCCGCGCCGGTCGTCGTCGGGAGTCAAGAGCCGGCCGAGGGAAGGTTGCACGCCCAGCGTTTCAAAGAACTCTCCGCTGACCCATAACCCCTGGACGTTGCGGACTTCGCCGCCCGGCGAAATGTTGAACGTGCTGGGAGACCAGGCCAGCACACTCGAGAATCCCTGCTGCTTTGCGCGAATCTGCTCCCACAGGGCATAGGTCAGGTCCGGATAGCGCGAGCTGAAGTTCCCGCTTGCGTTGTGCCGGTTTTCGATGGCGATCCTCGCAATTTCCTGAGGGTTGCTGACGGGAATCCTGCGCAGCCGGAGGGCGTTGATCAGCTGGAAGATCGCGGTATTCGCTCCGATTCCCAACGCCAGAGAAAGAATCGCCGCCGCGGCAAAAAGAGGATTCAGGCGCAGCATCCGGGCGCCGAAGTGCAGATCTCTCCACAGCGTCTCCAAGCGCGTTTCCCAGCCGGCGGCCCGAACGCTTTCCTTCACGCTTTCCACGCTGCCCATCCCCATGCGCGCCGCGCGCCGCGCTTCCTCGGGATTCATTCCGCGCCGCATATGTTCCCTGGCGGCGTCGTCCAGATAGGCGCGCAACTCCTCGTCCATCTCCCGCTCGACATGCTTCTTGCGAAGGATTGCGCGCGCGCCGTCCAACAAATTGCGGAAAAAAGGCATCTCCGCCTCCTACGTCTCCGACTCCAGAATCCGGGCGATGGCGGCCGCCTGCCGGGTCCATTGGCGGGCCTCGCCGCGCAGTTGCTTGCGCCCGGCGGCCGTCAGCGCGTAATACTTTGCGCGGCGGTTGTTCTCGGTGTCGCGCCATTCGCCCTTCATCAGCCCGGCGCGCTCGAGCCTGCGAAACGCCGGGAACAGCGAGCCGGGATTGACCTGGAACACGCCGTTGCTGATCTGCTCGATGCGCTGTCCGATGCCGTAGCCATGCATCGGCTCGAGCTCGAGTGTTTTCAGGATCAGCATGTCCAGGGTTCCTTGCACCAATCCGCTCGCCGCCTTGTCGGTCATCGTCACGCTCCTCTAGATTATCGAGAGGAAGCGTGCCACGTTTGCTCTAGATTGTCAAGAGGAAGAGAGAGAACGGGAGGTGAAACGCCTACGGCGAGCGCCGCCGGACGTACAGCACCTTTTCAATTTCCGCGCAGACCGCCCCGGCGGGATCGGCGAGCCGCACCGTGTACACGCGGTCCACCGAGCGCTGCGACTCGAGTGAGGACCGAATCGAGGCGAGTTCCTCGTCCGGAACCAGAAACCGGGCACGCAGCGTCTCCCGCCCTGGCTTCTTGAAGCGGATCGTGGCCGCTTTGTCCCACACGATGTACTCCGGCCCGAGTCGGCGAATGAGCATGGTCATATAGATGGGGTCGACGGCGCCGTAGAGGCTGCCGCCGAAGATTGTGCCCACGTAGTTCCGCGTGCGCCAGGACAGCGGCACCTCGATGCGGATTTCACTCCAGTCGGGCGCGATGTAGGTCGCGCGGCCACCCGTCCCGCGATAGCAGGCGAACCAGTAGAAGCCCCAGCAGCGCAGTTTGTTGGCGATTGCGGCGGAGATCGGCATCGGGCAGCAAGGAATTATGGCATACGCGAGGAGCGATGCGGAGGCTCGCCGAGGGCAGATCAGTTTTTCTGCTTGCGGGCTTCGGCGACAGCGTACTCGTTCGTGATGACGACCTTGCCTTTGTGCGTCGCGATGCTGGTCGTCGTCCGCCGCGGCAGGAGAAACGGCCTGGCATCGCCGGCGATGCTTACGCGCTGGAACTCCTCCTCGGTGTGAAAGGCGAGAATGTTCACGATGCCCAGACCCTCCAGCGGCGCCTCTGCGGGCAGACCAGCCTGCTCGAAGACGAAATACTCAAAGCTGAGTTCGCCGGCCTCGCTCAGCGAAATCCGGTATTCGCCGATGCCGCACATGGATTCCGGAGCGATTCCCAGCGTGCTCAGTTTGAACGCGGGACAGTCCGGCCCGGTGCTGAATCGAAAAATCCAGGGTTGTCCGGGGCCTTCCGGAGGCCGAATCTCAGACGGCGACGATTGCTTTCCGATCAGCTCGGGACGCAAATACATCCCTGCGAAGATGACCGCGAGGTTGCCGTTCAAGCTCTCCTCGTATCTCTTCTTGTGGAACATTCCATAGTGCACCGTGAAAGTGCCTTTCTCCGTCCCCGGATTGTAACCGTGAAAGAGAAACTGGATGGACCCGCTCGACTTTTTCTTCGTTTTTCCCGAGGAATCGGCGACCGTGGTGGTCACCTGCACGGTCATCGGCAACTCGGCGATATCGCGAAAATAGAGCTTCGCCGCGGCGGTCACCTGTTCGAGGGTGATTCGTGGGTCTCCTTGCTGGTTGCCTTGGGGGAGTGCCGATACCCCGATTGTGCCGGCCAGAGCCAGCAAAACGAGAAGACACAACAGATTTCGCGCCGGATCCATTTTGCCGCCCCCGCGAAACGGGTGCGCCACTTTACGCCGTCCGTTACCGCGCAACGAGAGTTGGCCGCAGACGTGCGGGATGGAGTATTATAACGAGTTCGGCGACACGGGGGCGTGGCTGTCTCAAAACGTGAGAGGATTGTGCTGCGCATGAGCGAAGGCAACGGACAAGGCCGTAGCGGCAAGGGCAAAATGCTCCTCCGCGTTCGCCCGCGGGGCTTTTGTGCCGGCGTGGTCCGCGCCGTGGACATCGTCGAGCTGGCGCTCGAAGCCTATGGCGCGCCCGTGTACGTGCATCACGAAATCGTGCACAACACCTATGTGGTCGAGCAGCTGCGGAGGCGCGGCGCCATTTTCGTGGAAGCCATCGGGGAGGTTCCTCACGGGGCAGTCCTGGTTTTCAGCGCCCACGGCGTGCCGCCGACGGTCCGCGATGAAGCCAAGGAGCGCGCCCTGCGGGTCATTGACGCGACGTGCCCGCTGGTCACCAAGGTTCATCTCGAGGCCCTCAAGTTCGCGCGCGAGAAGCGCACCATCATCCTCATCGGCCACAAGGACCACCAGGAGATCGTCGGCACCTCGGGCGAGGCTCCGGAGCGGACCATCGTCGTTGACTCAGTCGAGGCGGTGGACGCTCTCCAAGTAGACGACCCGGAGCGGCTGGCGTTCCTCACGCAGACCACGCTGAGCCTCTACGACACGCAGGAAATCGTGGCGCGGCTGCGGCACAGATTCCCCAAGATTTTGGGTCCTGCGAGCGATGACATTTGTTACGCCACGCAGAACCGCCAGGAAGCCGTCGAGCAAGTGGCCAAGGACGTGGAGCTGATTCTCGTGGTGGGTTCGCCGAACAGTTCCAACTCCAACCGGCTGGTCGAGGTCGCTCAGCGCCGTGGCGTGAAGGCCAAGCTGATTGATTCGGCGGCGGACATTGACCCGTCCTGGCTCGACGGCGTCAAGGGAATCGGGTTGACTGCGGGTGCATCGGCGCCGGAGGTGCTGGTCGAGCAGGTGAGCGAGCGCCTCGCCGAATTCGGCTATACCGACCAGCGCGATCTGGATTTGATTCGCGAGGACGTGCGCTTCACGCTGCCGCCGGAGTTGGCCGTGATTGCGCCTGCGCCGCGCCACTGAGGC
Source organism: Candidatus Methylomirabilota bacterium (assembly GCA_035625855.1). Classification (GTDB taxonomy): domain Bacteria; phylum Acidobacteriota; class Terriglobia; order Acidiferrales; family UBA7541; genus Acidiferrum. Next base: position 9,039 of record DASPOW010000418.1, read on the forward strand.
CGCGGCAAAGAGTTTTCGTCGCCTGCCGTTGCCGGTCCGGGGGTGCCAGCCGGCAGCGGGCGGGTTCGGCAGGGAAACCCGAAATCCAGGAGAGAACTTGGCGGTCAAAATCGTCCGTCAGCCGAAGAAGATTGCCTTGATTGGCGCGCCATCGAGCGCGGCGGGCTTTGCCGCCGGTCTCGAAAAAGCTCCTGGCGCCTTGCGGGCGGCCGGCCTGGTTGGCCGCCTGCAGTCCGTCGGATACGACGTGGCTGACCTCGGCGATTGCGCGCCGCGCCTGTTTGCCCAGGACGACGAGCATCCCCGCGCCCGCAATGCCGCGGAAGTGGTGGCGGGCCTCAACGATTTGCGCCTGCGCGTGGAGCAGGGCGTCAAGAGCGGGGCCCTGGTTATCGTCCTCGGAGGGGATTGCGCCCAGAGCATGGGTGTCGTTGCCGGCGCGCGCCGCTACTACAAGCGGGTGAACTTGCTCTGGATCGATCGCGACGCCGACCTCAACACTCCCGCTTCCACTCCTTCCGGCCGCCTGGACGGCATGGTTGTGGCCGCGTTCACCGGGCGCGGCGCCGCGGAGTTGGTGCGCTTCTGGGGCGAGCCCCCGCTGGTGCGCGAGCCGGACGTCACCCTTTTCGGCCTCGAGCGCATTGACCCGCCCGAGCAGGAGTACATGAACCGTTCGCCGATTCGCCGCGTGCTTGCCGTGGACATCCAGCGCGCGGGCGCGGCGGCTGCGGCGAAGCGGGCCGCTGCGGAAATGCACGCCGATGCGCGCGAGTTCGCCCTCCACCTGGACCTTGACGTCATTGCCGAAGAGGATTTCCCGGCCGTGCCGGTGCCGGGCACCGGGGGACTGCGTCTGGGGGAGGTGCGCGACTCGCTGTCCGTGTTTCTTTCCCAGCCGAATCTTGTCGGTTTCGATGTCGCGCAGTTCAACCCGGAGAAGGACCCTGGCGGCACCTACGCGCTTGCCGTGGTGGATATGCTCACGGACGCGCTCGCCGCGCGCTTTGCAGCTCTGGCCGTGCCGGGACCTGAGTCTGCGCCGGCTGGCCTTCCTGCTCAGGGGCCCGCTTCGGAGGTTGTGCCGGAGCCGGCGGTCGAACCGGCCGCGGCAGCGCCCGAGTCCGCGCCGCAGGCTGAACCTCAAGCTGCGCCCGAGTCCGAAACTGCTCCTCCGTCTACGGGAGAAGGGGAATCCTGACCATACCGGCTGCTTGCTCTTGAAGCTCGCCCTCCTTTGCGTATAGTCGTTCGTCTCATCGAAGGCCGGGACCCTTGAGCGCTGCTCCCACGGAATCGAAAGAACTACCGAGCCTCTGGCGGCCTCTCCGCCTGCCGGTGTTCCGCAACCTCCTGGCGGCCGACGTGGTTTCCGACGTGGGCACGTTCATGCAGAACGTCGGTGCTGCCTGGCTGATGGTTTCGCTGAACGCCGGGCCTTTTTATGTCGCGCTGACCCAGACCGCCAGTTCGCTGCCCTTTTTCATTTTTGCTCTGCCTGCCGGCTCCGTCGGCGACATCGTTGACCGGCGGAAGTTGATTCTATTTACCGAAGTCTGGATGACGGCGATCGCCGTTCTTTTGGCCCTATTCACCTTCGGCGGAATCATGACCCCGCTGCTGCTGCTGTTGCTCACCTTCGCGCTTTCTGCAGGCGACGCGTTCGAGACCCCGACCTGGCGAGCCGTTCTGCCCGAACTCGTGCCGAAGGAGGATCTGGCTTCCGCGTCCGCGCTCAACGGAATCGAGTTCAATTTTGCGCGGGCGATTGGCCCGGCGCTCGCAGGTTTCCTCATCGCCGCGGCAGGAGTCGGAGCGGCGTTCAGCGTCAACGCGCTGTCCTTCATGGGGGTGATCCTGGTCATCGCGCTGTGGAAGCGCCCGGCGACCCGGAGGTCCACGCCGGCTGAAACGGTCACCGGGGCAACCGCGGCCGGGCTTCGCTACGTGCGTTATTCGCCCGCGCTGCGGCGGCTGATGATTCGTTCCGGTTTGGCGATGTTTTTCTCCAGCGGATGCCTGGCGCTGCTGCCGTCGGTCGCGAACGAAGTGAGCCGGAGTTCCCTGGTGTACGGAATCCTGCTGGGCGTTTTCGGAGTGGGCGCCGTGCTGGGAGCGCTGGTCATGCAGCGGATGCGTGCCGTCCTGTCTCTCGAGGCGCTGATTTCAGGCTCGCTGCTCCTGTTCGGGCTTTGCACCATTGCCGTTGGGATGTTTCGCAATCTGGCGGTACTGAACGCAGTGATGCTGATCGGAGGCGCCGCCAGGCTCGTCTTTCTTTCGCTCTTCAACGTGATCCTGTTGACCCGCGCGCCGGACTGGGTGCGGGCCCGCGTTCTC